>JBBECM010000001.1:0-1536 GCA_040881855.1 Chthoniobacterales bacterium
AAAGCGCCGACGACTGGTGGGGTTCGGTCAGTATTCCCAAACCGCCGGCCGGCGCGAAATTCACCTACAAAATCAGCTTCTACAAAAACGAGGGTGCCGGCGTTCCTTCGTGGTGGCCCGCCGATGCCGAATCCGTCGCTTACAAGAAGCGGATGCTCACCACCTTCCGCGTGGCGGATTTCAATCCCGCGACGGTCCAGTTCTTCCCGCACAACGACTACGCGCGTGTCCCGCAGGTTGACAAGCCCTACGGCGAATGGCCGTTCGCCATGCAGACCGGCCTCTCCGAAGGCTTCCATGTCCTCCGCGCCCGCGCCTTCCTCAACCGTGGCGCCAGCGAGGCCCCCCTCTACAACACCTTCACCCAGGTCTTTTACTACGACGCGGAAACCCCGCGTGGCGAAATCAAGTTTCCCGCCGCCGGCGACACGGTCGGCGGTTCCAGTTACGAGATGGTCATCCGCACCGACATGACCGTCGAGGAGGTCTGGTATCACATCGCAGACAGTGATGCGACCAACGACGATGCCGCAACCGGTCAACTCAACGGCAATGGCGTCGGCTTCGAGCCCTTTGTCGATGCGGACGGGAACCGCGCCTACACTCCCGGCGAGGTCTTCACCGACATCAATGGCAATGGCCAATACGATGCCGCGCTCGGACAAGGTTGGGCCAAGGCTGTCGAAGTCACGCCCAGTCTTTCCATCAACAGCGAGTATCAAAAGGAGTGGCGCCTGCGTTACAACAACATCCCGGCCAGCGGCCAAGGCACCATTCGCGTCCGCCTGCTCGAGGCCTCGTCGTCGCGTAATTTCACGCAAGGACCCGCCGAGGCCCACGTCACCGAGTTGACCCGCACCGTGGAAACCCGCGGCCCCGACGAACGCGTCAACATCGCCTGGCCGCAGAACGACGGCGACCGCGTCGACGACAACTACACGATGAAGGTCCTCTTCACCAAGAGCCTCGCGGACGGCACGAACCCTGAGAGCCTCAAAGAGCGCTTCACCTTCAGCATCGCCAGCCAGACCAATGGCAGCGAGGTCGGTGCCGTGGTCCAGTCGCGCGGCAACTTCCAGATCACTTACAACGTCAGCGACCAATTCCACGAATTGGCCATCCCGCTACCCAATCTTTACAACGACGTCGCCGACTTTCTCCACACCCTGCGTGTCATCTACCGCTTCCCCGACGGCCGCGAACGCGATGCCATCCGCCTCGTCACGGCCAACCCCAGCACCAAGCCCTTCGTCCGCATCACGCGTCCGACCGAAGTCGGCTCCGACGGCCGCCCGACCGAGATCCTCCTGCCCGACGGTCCCGGCCCCGACGAGATCGATTACGTCGTGCAGGTCGAGACCAACGCTAGCGTGGAGACCGCCCCGGTCTTGACCGGCATCGGGACGCCCGGCGCACCTGAAGTTGTTACCAACGGCAACACCAAGATCTGGAGCTACACCTGGAATATCACCGCGCCCGGTAACTACCTCATCACGGCCACCGCCTCGCTCAATGGCCAAGAGACCACGACCACCC
>JBBECM010000002.1:0-1531 GCA_040881855.1 Chthoniobacterales bacterium
CGGCCATGAAGAAAGCCAGCGAGACCTACCTCAAAGACATCCTCAAATACACGGAGGACGAAGTGGTTTCGTCCGATTTTATCCACGACACCTCGTCGAGCATCTTCGACGCCGGTTCGGGTATCGAGTTGAACAGCCGGTTTTTCAAGCTGGTCAGCTGGTATGACAACGAGTGGGGTTACAGCAACCGCTGCGTCGACTTGCTCAAAAAAGTCGCGGCCAAACTCTAAGCAGCGATCTTACGACGGCGCCCGGGGCAATCCGGGCGCCGTTTCCATCTCCCGCAAAACCATGGCCAACTTCCAATCCCTGCGCGACCTCGACTTCGCCGGCCAGCGCGCGCTCATCCGTGTGGACTTCAATGTCCCGCAGGACAAAACAACCGGGGCGATCACCAACAACCAGCGTATCGTCGCCGCGCTGCCGACCATCCAGCACGTCCTCGACCACGGCGGATCGGTCGTGCTGATGAGCCACCTCGGACGGCCCAATGGCCAGAAGGCCGACAAATACACGCTCCAGCCCGTGGCGGCCGAGTTGGAAAAACTTCTCGGTAAGCCGGTGAAGTTCGTTTCCGAGTGCAATGGTCCCGTCGCCGAGGAAGCCTGCGCAAGATTACAACCCGGCGATGTCGTGCTCTTGGAGAATCTCCGCTTCCACATCGAGGAAGAGGGGAAAGCGAAAAACGAAGACGGGTCATCGGTCAAGGCTGACCCGGCCCAAGTGGCTGCTTTCCGCGCCAGCCTGAGCAAGCTCGGCGATGTTTATGTCAATGATGCCTTCGGCACCGCGCACCGCGCGCATTCATCGATGGTCGGGATTGACCTCCGGCAAAAAGCCGCCGGTTTCTTGATGGAGAAAGAACTCAAGGCCTTTGCCGCGGTGCTCGAGCACCCGCAGCGCCCGCTTCTGGCCATCCTCGGCGGGGCGAAGATCGCGGACAAAATCCCGCTCATCACCAACCTGATCGAGCAAGCCGACGAAATCATCATTGGCGGCGGCATGGCCTACACCTTCAAAAAAGTTCTTGATGGGATGGAAATCGGCGGCAGCCTTTTTGATCCGGAGGGCGCCAAGATCGTGGCCGACCTCGTGGCCAAAGCGAAAGCCCGCCAAGTCAAACTGATTTTCCCGGTCGACTTCGTGTGCGGCGACGCTTTTTCGCCCGATGCCAACGTGCAACCAGCCGATGATGCCTCGGGCATCCCTGCCGGATGGGAGGGCCTCGATGCGGGGCCGAATTCGATCGCGCTCTACCGCGAGGCGATCTTGCGCGCCAAGACGATCATTTGGAACGGCCCTCCCGGGGTCTTCGAGTTCGACAAATTTTGCGGCGCGACCAAGGCCATGGCCGAAGCCGTGGCTGAAGCCACCGCCCAGGGCGCAACCACCGTGGTCGGCGGCGGCGACACGGCGACGGCGGCCAAGAAATTCGGGGTGGCGGACAAGGTCAGCCACTGCTCGACGGGCGGCGGGGCCAGTCTGGAATTCCTTGAGGGCAAGGTGCTTCCGGGTGTGGCGGCCTTGGAGT
>JBBECM010000003.1:0-49137 GCA_040881855.1 Chthoniobacterales bacterium
TGAGCTCGAGGCCCATGAAGATGATGAGGAGGTTGCGGCGCAGGAGGACGCCGGCGAGGCCGATGGAAAAGAGGAGGCCGCTGACCAAGAGGTAATCGCCGAGGGTGGGCATGGGTCAGTGGGTTTTGGTTTGGGTCCTGACGGGCGGGACGCCCGTGCCCCCTGATGGGAAGTGGCATCGGCATCTTGCCGATGGTGTCCGAAGTTCATGGGCAGGATGCCCATGCCACATTTTGCGCAGAGGGATTTTCATCGCAGGCTGCGGCGGCTGAGGATGACCACGCCGACGGTGGAGACGAGGAGGAGGACGCCGATGACTTGGAAGGGGAGGTTGAAGGTGCTGAAGAGGGTCATGCCGACCTCGTAGACATCGGAGTAGCCGGTGCGGGCGAGCGGGGGGAAGTGGTCACCGGAGGCGGGGAGGGATTTGACGACTTGCGTGACGAGGACGACGAAGCCGCCGAGGACGGCGAGGCCGCCGGCGAGGGCGGCGATGTTGAGGCGGCGGCGCGTCTCGGCCTTGAGGTCGAGGAGCATGATGATGAAGAGAAAGAGCACCATGACCGCGCCGGCGTAGACGAGGACCTGGATGACACCGATGAAGAAGGCGTCGAGGGTGACGAAGAGGGCGGCGAGGGCGAGGAAAGAGAGGACGAGGCTCATCGCGCTGTTGACCGGGTTGCGGAAGAGGACCACGGCCAAGGCCGAGGAGAGCATGAGGACGGAAAAGACCCAGAACAGGATGGTGAGCATGCGATGGTTTGCGCCCGGGGGCGCTTGGCGCGCCGCTTTTTCGCCGGAAACCTCGACGCTAAAAGAGAGCGCGGGCTGTTTCGATCACTTTTTTTCGTTCCACTTGTGGACGAGGCCGTCCATGACACCGCCCAATTCATAAAGTTTGGCTTTGTCGTGGACCATTTCGGCGCGGGTCAGGCCGGTGATCGAGTAGTCTTTGCGGAGGAAAATGGCCTGTTCGGGGCAGACTTCCTCACAGAGTCCGCAGTAGATGCAGCGGATCATATCGATGTCGAATTTCTCGGGGAATTTTTCGACTTTGGCCCAGCGGTCTTTTTCGGGGAGTTCGCCGGGTTTGATGGTGATGGCGCGGGGCGGGCAGATGAATTCGCAAAGCTGGCAGGCGACGCAGCGTTCGCGGTCGTGCTCGTCTTTGACCAGGGTCGGCGCGCCGCGATACCACTCGGGCAGGGCGCTGTCCCACTTTTGCTCGGGATACTGCATGGTGACCTTGGTCTGGCCGAAGGTCATTTTGATGAAGTGTTTGATCGTGATCCAGAGGCCGCCGAGGATGGCGGGGAAATACGAGCGCTCGAGGAGGCTGAGTTTCGGACGTGAGACGACGGTGGCCATATCAGGATTGAAGGTAAGCGAGGATGCCGGCGGTGAGGAAGATGTTGATCAGCGCCACTTCAAAGAAAACATACCAACCGAGTTTCATCAACTGATCGAAGCGGAAGCGGGGGAGGGTCCAACGGACCCAGAGGAAGAAGAAGATGATGGCGGCGACTTTGGCGAAGAACGTGCCGATGTTGACCAGGCCCCAGAACCAGCCCTGCGAGCCGTCCGGAATGAAGGGCAGGCTCCAGCCGCCGAGGAAGAGGGTCACGATGACGCCGGCGCCGGCGATCATGGCGGCGTATTCTCCGAGGAAGAAGAGGGCGAAGCGCATGGACGAATACTCCGTGTGGTAGCCGCCGACGAGTTCCTGTTCGGCCTCGGGCAAGTCAAAGGGGACGCGGTTGGTTTCGGCGAACATGGCGATCAGGAAGACTACGAATGAAATCAGCATGGGGATCCAGAGGAGTGATTTCTCGAGGCTGAGACCGAACATGGCCCCGCTGTCCGCGGTGATTTCGAGCAGACCGGCCCCGCTCGAGAACCACGCGGGGAAGACCATCCAGCCGTTGTCCACCTGGTATTGCACGATTTCACCGAGATTGAGCGTGCCGGTGATCATGAAGACGGGAATGACGGAGAGTCCGAGGGAGAGCTCGTAGGAAATCATCTGCGAACTCGAGCGGATGCCGCCAAGGAAGGGGTATTTCGAATTGGAGGCCCAGCCGGCCAGGACGATGCCATAGACGCCGAGCGAGGAGACGGCGAAGACCCAGAGGACGCCGATGTCGAGGTCGGCGATGACCATGGGAACCCCGAAGAGCGTGCTACCGAAGGGCAGGACGGCGAGAACGAGGATGGCCGGCACCATGGCGAGGCTCGGGGCGATGCTGAAATAGAATTTGTTCACCCCGGCGGGGACGAAATTTTCCTTGAGGAGGAGCTTCATGCCGTCGGCGATCGGCTGGATGAGCCCGGCCCAGCCCACGCGGTTGGGTCCGATGCGATCCTGGATGAAGGCGCTGACTTTGCGTTCCGCCCAGACGGAATAAGCCACCATGGTGAGGACGAGGCCGAGGATGACGACGGTTTTCAGGGCCGAGGTCCAGGCGAGAAAAATCTCGGGCTGAAGGAAGAGATCGAGGCTCGGCATAAAAGAAGAAAGGCGGCGCAAGCCGCGGATGGAATAGTTGCGGGGCACGGGCGGTTCTTCAATCCCAAAGCGTCCGGGTGGACTTGACGTCACGGCCAACCGCCACTTGCATGAGGCCATGTGGCTGGAGGTTTTGCGCGCGGTGCTCTACGGGATGGTGGTCCTGTTGCTGGCGGTTGTTGCTTTCCTCGCGGGGCATGTTGTGGCGGCTAAGACGGCCAAGCAACCGGTGGTCTTGCCGGAAGCCGCGGCGGCTCCGGAGAAGCGGAGGATGGCGCGGGATTTTGTCGAAGCGGCGCTGGCTTCGTGTTTCGCCGGGCGTCTCCGCGAGGCGCTGGGTTACCTCGAGCAGGCGCGTGCCGAGGATCCTGCTTTGCGCGGGCTGGACTACCAGTTTGCCCTCACGCATCTCGAGTTGGGGAATTTCGATGCGGCGGAGACCGCGGCGCGCCGTTCCGTGGAGAAAGGCGAGGAAACAGGCAGCGCCCAGGCGCTGGCGGGCTTGATCGCCCTCGAGCGGGCGCGGTCGGACGGCGCGGTCGAGGCCGCCCGTGAGAAAGTGCTCCGGGCGGTGCAGAAGTCGCGTGACTGGGATCCGCTCAGCCCGATGCCGCATTACGTCGAGGCGGAGTTCCACCGTGCGGTAGGCCAACCGGAACCGGCCGTCGATGCCTACCGGCGCGCTCTGGAGAGGGTTTCCAAAACGGACAGCATCATCATCTCGACGGTAAAAGCCGGGCTGGCCGGGATCCGGCTCAACCATGAGGCCGGTTCTCCTCCGCTCAAACTGCAGGCGATCAACGGGATATATCCGCCGGAGCAACTTTTTTTCGGGGCGGCCGATGCCCTCCTGCACGGTGACCGGGAGACCGCGGGGAAGTATCTGGCCGAGGTGCGCGGACGTTTGCCCGCATCGCTCTTCGACGCCCTCCTGCAGGATTCCTTCTTCCAGGATTTTTTGCCCTATGGTATTATTCCCGACCCGTCAAAGGACGCCCCCCCACCATGAGACGCCCCGCTCATCTCGCGATTGTTTGTGCCGCGCTGGCGTCCTTCCTGCAGGCGGATGCGGCGCGCGGCCAAGACGACCAGATGGTTTTCACCGCGGACCTTCCTTTCGATGCCGCGCAGGCCTTGCCTGCATGGATGCACGGACCGCCGGTGGTCGCGCCGGGCAACGGTTCGCGGCTCGCCTTCCGGCTGTCTCCGCCGGTCGATCGTGATTTGCTCGTGCATCTTGTTTTCGACGAGACGGCGGGTGGCGGCTTGCGCGTGGAGTGGCAGCGCGACGGGCAGAGCACCACGGAAGTCTTGGCGGAAAATCTGGGCGAAGGCATCGGCGCGCCGAACCAGCGTTCGCTGCTCATCAGCGCCTCGCGACTGGGCGGCAACGGCTCCTTGCTGCTGCAAGGCGGGGCCAACCTCAATGTGAACCGCGTGAAATTCGAATGGGTCGCCGAACGCACGATGCTGTCGTCTTCGACGCGCTACGTGCCGGTGGTGGTCACCGCTTCGCGCCTCACCCTCGCCGAAGCCGACGTGGATGGTGGTCCGCGTCCGGTCCTGCAGGATGAGTGGCGCGACCGCGTCGTGCGGGCGGCTTTGACCGAAGGTGCCGAGGCGCTGACGCCCGCGTTGCAACTGGATGCGACGCTCGAGCAGAGCCCGAGCATGGCGCGTTTCGAGGCTTCCGTGGCCGGCGTGTATCTCGACCAGGAAGTGTGGCTCGTGGTCAACGACCAGGAAGTCGGACCGTTGTCCGTCGAGATACCGACGCTCGAAGATCCGGGTCATCTCGGGTTGCCCGGCCGCCAGACGCAATTCGCCGGCTGGCGGCGTGCCACGGCGCATATCCCGTCCGCCCTGCTCCTGCCCGGAGAAAATTCCCTCCT
The DNA here is from genome assembly GCA_040881855.1 of Chthoniobacterales bacterium. Classification (GTDB taxonomy): domain Bacteria; phylum Verrucomicrobiota; class Verrucomicrobiia; order Chthoniobacterales; family JACTMZ01; genus JACTMZ01. Next base: position 4,399 of record JBBECM010000003.1, read on the forward strand.
GCTCGAGTTGCGGTCGCCGGTCAATTCCGGTTACAGCAACCGCACGAGCGTCCGTGAAGTGGTGCTGGAAATGACTTATCCCCCGGCCCCGCGCGAGCCCGATCTTTCCCTGCCGCTGAGCGATTTGCCTGCCGAAGAGCCGGTGGTCGACGAGGAGTTGCCGTTGCCGCCCGTCTCCGGCGCGCCCAGCCCGGCGGAGCAGTTGCAGACGTTCTGGGGCACCGGTGGTTCGCTCTGAATTGCGGTGCCGGCCCGATGCCTGCGGGGTCCGGACGGCAAGGGATTTTGACAATCGTCCCGCGCGCAAGCATCTTCCCCCGATGACGAAAATCTCCCCGCGCAACCTCCGTCATACGGCGGGCTACACCCTGTTCGAGATCATGCTCGTGCTGGGCATCATCGCGGTGCTGGTCGGGTCGGCCATCTACCTGCTGGTCGGCAACATCGATGTGGCGCGCCAGAGCCGCGTGGATGCCGACTTTCAGGCCATCAGCACGCAACTGCGCACCTACGAAATGCAGAACATGCGCATGCCCACCAGCGCGCAAGGTTTGGAAGCATTGGTGCAGCGTCCCGGCGCCGAACCGGCCCCGCGCCGCTGGATCCAGCTGATGGAGCGCGTGCCCCTCGATCCGTGGGGCGAGCCTTACCTTTTCCGCAATCCGGGCAAGTTGAACCCCCGCGGCTTCGATCTGGTCTCGAAAGGTCCGGATCGTCAGGAAGGCGGCGGCGACGACATCACGAACCAGTCGTCCACCGAGTGACCCGGCGGGCGGCGGAGCCCATGAGAACCAAGCGCCGGCCGGCCCGCGGCTACACCTTGCTGGAGATCGCAATGGTCGTCGCGATCATTGTCCTGATCATCGGCGCGGCGGTGCCTATGACATCGGGTTTCACCCGCGAGCAGCGCCTGCGCGATGTGGTGCGCGAGTTGCTCGTGCTGGCCAAAACCGCGCGGGCCGATGCCATGACCACGGGACAGGCCGCCGAGGTGGTCTTCGCCAAAGATGGCTTTGCCCTCCGTCGGCCCGGGGAAGCGGAGCCGGGCGAATCGTTCCGCCTGCCGCGCGGCATGCGCTACGTCGTCGAGCCGTTCGGAGCGGACCGGGCGGTGCGGCCGGACGGCCAACGGTGGGTTTTCCAGCCGACCGGTCTGTGCGAACCTTTGTCGGTGCGCGTGGAGGAGGATGAGGCGTGGATGAAGGTGACTTTCGACGCGCTGACCGCGGGGATTGCTGACGAGGGATACTACATCCCATGAGGCGCGGCGGTTTCACTTTGCTCGAGGTGCTTGTCGCGCTCGGGATGTTCGTGCTCGCGGTCGGCGGTCTGGCCTTCGCCCTCGACCGCGCCTTCGCGGCCAACAATTACCTCCGGCGTGACGAGGAAATCCGCCAGCAGCTTGAGTCCCTCCTCGACGAGTCGCTGGCGCTCCCGGTCGCGGTTCTGGAGCAGGGCCGCGAGGCGGGACCGGATGTCCTCGGCGTGACCTATTCCGTCGCGGCCGAGCCAGCTCCCGAATTCCGCAACAAAGATGACGAGGAACTCGGCGGCCTCTGGCGGGTGACGGTGCGCGCCGAGTGGACCGCGCAGGGCGAGAAGCAGGAGTGGCAGGAAAGCCACCTGCGCTACCAGCCATGAAGCGGCGCGTTGTCCAGCGCGGCGGCGCGGGCTTCACGCTCTTCGAGATGATCGTGGTCATCATGATCTTCGTGTTGATGGCTGGAGGTATCTACGCGACGGTGAGCGCGGCGGTGCAGGCGACGGCGACGTTGTCCGAGGAGAATCTGCGCACCCAGCGGCTGAATGCCTTGGTGGGTCTGCTGCGCCGCACGTTTCACAATTTGCCGGCCACGGCGGGAATTTCCGGCGGCGTGCGCGCGGGCGGCGAGGGGATTCCGGAGATCGTCCTGCGCGACGCACCCGGGGTGTTCGCTTGGGGATCGGGCGGGCCCACGGCCGGCACGGTGGTGCTCGCGGCGCGGCCGCGATTGGGCGGCGGCCGCGAGTTCAGCCTGCTCCTCCTGCCTTCCTCGCTCGGTGAGACGGAGCGCCTCGATGCCTCGGACCGCGGACGGTGGTTGCGACTCGTGCCCGACTTGCGCGCGGCACGCTGGAGGTTTTTCAATCCCGCGCTGCAGGAATGGGTCGAAGAGTGGCCGGACGGCGGGGAGCGTCCGCCGCTGGTCGAGTTGAGCCTCGAGTTGCTCGGGGAGGAGGTTCCCCGCAGCTATGTTTTCTGGCTTCCGCCCGTGCAGCTGCCCGCGGTAGCCGCGCCCGGAGGGTCGGGCGGACCGCCGGAGTCCGAAGTGGCGTTGCCGCCCGGCGAGGGAGGTGCGGGGCGATGAAGCGGCCACCTGCTGCCGCGCGCGGTGCGGCCTTGCTTCTGGTTCTCTGGGCCATCGCGGTCCTTTCCTTCGCCCTGCTGTGGGTCGCGGACTTGGTGGGTCTTGAGCTGGAGTCCGGGGCGGCCGATGCCAAACGACTCGCCGCACGTCAAATCGCGTTGAGCGGCGTGGCGCTCGGCCTGCATCCACAGGTGACACGCGAGGATATAGCTTTGTTGAACCAGGATCTGGACGACGGCGGAAAACTGCGCGTGCGGATCCGCGGCGAGGGCGCGCGTCTCAACATCAATGCTCTGCTCGCCGAGCAGGATCGCCTCACCTTGAAGAATCTTTTCATCCTGTGGGGATTGAGCAATGACGAAGCCGACGTGCTTTTCGACCGGCTGACCGATTGGGTGGACGACGATGCCGGGCGCCAGCTCAACGGTGCCGAGCGCGCGGATTACGAAGCCATCGGCGTGGTGGATGCTCCGGCCGACCGACCGTTCCGTTCGGTGGACGAGATGGGCCGGGTCATGGGCATGGAAGTTCTCGCCGAACGCAACCCCGCTTGGCGCGAGGCGTTCACCGTCTTCGGCGACGGAAGAATCGACGTCAACGAGGCCGGTCCGGATGTGCTGCAGGCGGTGACGGGGCTCACCCCCGAAATGGTCGAGGACATCCTGCGCATGCGCCGCGGGGGCGACGAAATCGAACCGTCGGAGGATGACGTGCGCTTCGAAAGCGTGGAACAGTTGGGCGGCTGGCTCCAGACATCCTCGCTTCCACCCGAACGTGTGACGGCGCGGCTGACCACCGAGAGCGCGGTCAAAAGAATTGATAGCCGTGGCCTCGTGGACGACTGTGAAGTGCTGATCTCCGTTGTGACCGCTTCCGGCGACGGCGGCCAGCCCACCGAATACCTGCTATGGGAGGAAAGATAGAAAAATCCCGCGCTGCGCGCCGCCGCGCCATTTTGCGTCCGGTCGCGGCCGGGTGGCAAAAATGGCAGGAAGGCGAGGGCGGCGCCTGGCAGTTGTCCGGCGAAGCACCGGAGCTTGCGGACCTCAAGCCTGCCGCCGGGAGTCTCATCGCCATCCCGGTCCGCCGCGCCTTTTCCTTCGCGCTGTGGGTTCCGGCCGAGGATCCGTCCGTTTTCGGCGATCTGGTTTTCACGCAACTCGAGTTGCGCGGTCTGGCGGGGCGCAGTCGCGAGGCGACCACGTTCGTCTGGCGGGAGATCGCCCGGGAAGGCCGCGAGGTGCTCCTGCATGCCGTCGTCTGGCCGGGGCAGCTGGCGGCGCGTTACTGGCACGGGGACGTAACCGAGTATGCGGTTTCGCCCGCCTGCCTGCCCTTGGCATCCGACGCGGTGACAGTTTGGCAGGAGGAGGGGGTGTGGGTGGCGGCGGTGACGCGCGGAGAAAAACTCCTGCATTTCCAACCCCTGACCGCCGGTGCCCCGGATGCGGGGATGGCCTCGGAAGTTTGGATGATGCTGGCTCCGCTCGAGGCCGGCCGCATGTTGGAGCCGGGTGTGGCGGCCCGGATTCTCCACGAAGAACCCGAACCTCCGGACTTGGAAGCGTGGCGCTCCGCCGGCGGCGTGCCGGTCGATGCCGCGCCGTTGCCCCCGCCGGTGCGTCCGGCCGGTGGTGCGGACTGCCTGCCCTTGCCCGTGCGCGAGGTCCAGACGTCGAAAGCAACGGCGGCGCGGCGCCAGCGCCTCGCCCTGGCGGCGGCCGCGGTTTATTTCCTCCTCGTTCTGGCGCTGGCCGCCAACACCCTGCGTCTGCACTGGCAGGCGCGCTCTTTGCAGGCCGAGATCGACCGCGATGCCGGTGTGGTGGCTTCGACCAAGGAAGCCATGCAGCGCTGGAACGCGCTTGACGCCGCGCTCGATCCGAAGGGGTATCCGCTCGAGGTGCTCCACGAGGCGGCCCGATTGCTGCCGGAAGACGGCGTGCGGTTGACCCTTTTCGAAATGAATCTCGGGCGTGTCATAGTGCAAGGTGAGGCCAAGGATTTCACCGCGGCGCAGCTTTACATGGACGCGGTGAAAAAGAGCAAGGAGCTGGCCTCGTACGAATGGACGGCGGAAAACCCGAAATCCCTGCCCAACCGCAGCGCGCGTTTCCAGATCGACGGGGTAAGGCCGGGCGCGGCGACCCCAACGGAAGGAGGTTTCGATGAGGGCACTGACGGCTAAAGAACGCACACTGCTTGTCTTCCTCCTCGGGGCGATTTTCCTCCTGCTCAACGTCGTGGGCTTGCAGGCTTTCCTCAATCGCCAGCGCTCGCTGCAGACCGGCATCGTCCAGTTGCGTGCGCAGCTCGACGAGCACCGCGCCATTCTCGCCGACCGCGCCTACTGGGACGAACGGGCCGCGTGGCTCGACGCCAACCAGCCGGCGGACGACGTCGGCACGGTGGAGGACGACACCAAGTTCACGCAATTTGTCGAAACAAGTGCCAAGAACAGCGGTCTCGAATACACCCGCCGCGGCGGAGGCCCGGTGCCGCCACGCGGCTCCATCGCCGAGGTCTACGATGCCTCGACGGTCAAAGGCCCCATGGAGGCGGTGGTCAAATGGTTGTCCGCATTGCAAAAGCCGCGCGATTTCCGCGTGATCAAACAACTCCGCATCAAGAGCGGCGAACCGCCGGAAGTGGTCTGCGACGTCGAGGTCGCACGCTGGTATCGTCCGACCGGGGAGGCTGCGCCATGAAGATCGCCGTCCTCTTTTTTCTCCTCTTCGTGGCGGTGGCGCCCGCGTCGGACGAAACACCGTCAGCCAAGGAACTGCTGGTCAAGCCGGAGGTAACCGAACGTCCGGTGGAAGCTGCCGCGTCGCCTTCCCCGGCGCGCCCCGGTGCGCCCCCCGTTCCGTCACCTTCTCCTCCCCCCGCCGAAGCCACGGCCGAACCCGCAGCGGAGCCCCCGGAGGATGAGTTGGTGCCGCCACCCTTCCCGCTTTCGCGTTATGAGGCGCTCTGGAAACGCTCGCCCTTCCAATTGGAGTCGGTGGCGCCCCCGGTCGAGTCGGCCGGTCTGGCCCAACGCTACGCTTTGACCGGCCTGGCCGAGGTCGGAGGTGAGCCGATTGCTTTTCTCATGGAGCGTGCCACGCAGCAGCGGATGATGATCAAGCAGGGCGGCAGCGAAGCCGGTCTGACCCTCGTGCAGGTCGATGTGGCGGCCGACAAATACAGCAATTCCACCGCGACCGTCCGTCAAGGTGCCGAAGTCGGTGTGGTCAAATTCGACGCCGGTCCGCCGCCCATGGCCGTCCCGGGCATGGCCATGCCCGTCCCACCACCACCGCAGATCCAACCAGGCAATCGCGCGGCCCAAGCCCCCGGAGTGCCGCCGCAAGGACAGGTTCCGGGGATGCCCGGCCAAGTGGCGGGCGTTCCCCAGCCGCCCATGCCCGTCCCCGGTTCTCCGGTGCCGCCGGGGACGGCGGTTGGCCCGAACGGACAGATCCCGCAACCCGGGCAGCAGCCCATGCCGCCTCCCAGGGTGATCCGGCGGCGGGCGATTGTTCCAGCTGCGCCTTGAGAATCTCTCTTTCTCTGCTTTACTACTTATGTTCCGACCCGCGATGGCTACCTCTTTGCTCCGACCGCTCCTTGTTTGCTCCACGGCTGTTTTTCTGGCCGTGGCGGTTCCCTTGGGAGCGCAGCAACCGCCTGCTCCGGACCCGGCGAACCCTCCCCAGGAGGAAGCGCCTTTGCCCCCGGCTGACCTCGATCCGGCCCCGCGCCCCGCGCCGCCGGTCCCGGCCGAGCAGACCGTCCGCCTGACCTTCCCCAACACCTCGATCACCGAAATCCTCAGTCTTTACGAGGTGTTGACCGGCAAACGGCTGGTCCGTGATTCGGCGCTGGCCCAAGGCGCGCCGCTCACCATCGTCGTGCCCGGCGAGGTGCCGAAAAGCGAGGCCATCCGGCTGATCGAAGCTTCGCTCCTCCTCAACGGCTACACTTTTGTCCCGGTCGACGAGAACACGCAAAAGATCCTCGGTCCCACGAAGTTTCCGCGGTCGGAGGGCATCCCGATTTTTTCCACCCCCTACACGCTGCCGGCCAGCGATCAGGTCGTGAGCTACTTCATGAAGTTCAGCTACCTCGCGCCCGAGCAGGCCGTGCAACTCTTCCAAACTTTCGTCAGCCCGCCCAAAGCTTACACCTCCTTCACCCCGGTGCCCAACGTGCAGGCCGTGCTCATCACCGAGAATGTCCCGGTCATCCGCAAACTCATCTCCCTGCAAGCCATGGTCGATGTCCCGCCGGCCCAGGTCGTGACCGAATTTGTCACCTTGAAGCGCGCGGACGCGGAAAAAGTCGTCGAGGTTCTGCAAAGTCTCGTCGAAAAGCGCGACGAAGGCGCCCCGGTTCCCGGCCAACCGGGCCAACCGCAAGTCGATGCCCAGGGTCAGATCATCCAAGCCACCTTGGCTACCGGCGGCGGGGCCCAATTCGAATCCAATCTCATCGTCGGCGAAACCCAACTGGCGGCCGATCCGCGCACCAACCGCATCCTTGTCGTCACGCGCCCGGTCAACATGCCTTACATCAAAAAGCTCATCGCCGAACTCGACGCGCCCGTTCCGCTCGACGCCGTGCTGGAGCGCCCCCTGAAATTCGTCTCGGCCATCGACGTCCTCCCCGTTCTCAGCGATCTGCTCTCCGACGGCGACACCGAAGGCGGCGGGGCGACCACCGGGCGGTCAGGGGGCGACCGCGCGGTGATCGAAGGTGGCGCCGGCACCGGGCAGGGCATCGGGTCGGACGGCGGACTTTCCACCGGGGGCGGCACCAGCCGTCCCGATCGCATCCGCGAACCCACCGAGGACGGCGCCCCGCAGTCGATCATCGTCGGCAAGACCAAGATCATCGCCGACAAAAGCTCCAACACGATCATTGTCTTAGGCCCGCCCGACAGCCGCCAGAAAGCCGGCCAGCTCCTCGACATGCTCGACGTGCGTCCGCGCCAAGTCTACATCGCGGCTGTCATCGGCGAGTTGAATTTGTCCGACGAGATGGAATTCGGGTTCAGTTATTTCCTGCGCTACACGAGCAACGGCGCAGGCACTGGTCTGGCCGGTTCGCTGATCAACCCGCTCGGTCTCGACCCGGGCAACGTGCTTTCCGGATCGAACCTGCCGAGCGCGGGCGATCTCCTCCGCCCGCAATTGTTTCAGGGCCTGCAGGGCCTGACCCTTTACGGCACCATTGCCGACGCGGTCGACGTCTACGCCCGCGCCCTCGAGGAAACCGGGAAATTCAAAGTCCTCTCGCGGCCGGTGGTCTACACCTCGAACAACAAGAAAGCCGTGATCAGCTCCGGCCAGCAGGTGCCTTTTGTCAGCAGCACGCTGGCCTCCTCCACCATCACCACGCAGAACACCACCGGAATCAGCTCGAATATCACCTACAAGGACGTTCTGCTGAAACTCGAGGTCTTGCCGCTGATCAATGCCAACAAAGACGTCACGCTGGTCGTCGTGCAGACCAAAAACGATGTGCTTCGTTTCGAAAACCTCGGGGGCAACCTCACGCCCATCATCGGCTCGCAGGAACTCACCACCACGGTGACCGTGCCCAGCGGCGGGACTGTCGTGCTGGGCGGTCTCATCGTCGAGCGCATGGAGGCCGGCGACGCCGGAGTGCCCTTCCTCATGCGCATTCCCGTGCTCGGCTACCTGTTCAAACAGAACTCGCGCAAGGTGCAACGGCAGGAACTCCTTGTCCTCCTCCAGCCGACCGTGGTGGAGAACGACGCCGACCTCGCGGAGGCCAGCTGGCAGGAACGCTACCGCAGCAAGATCGGCGACGAAGCTTACGCCGAGGCCGCGCCGCCGGCTTTCGCCAACACGCCGGTCGTCTTTGACGGGCAGGAACTCGAGTCCGACAGCTCCGTGCGCAAACCGCGCGATCCGTTGCGTCCGGCGGGTTGGGACGACGAGGAATACGCGCCGGACAAAGCCCAGCGCCCGCGCACAAAAGAAAAGGCCAGCGCCCCTCAGTAGGCGTCCGTCCGCCATGGCCTTGATCCCCGAACTGGTCGAGATGGCCGCCCGCCACGGGGCGTCCGACCGTGAGAAAATTTCCTCCTCGCTGACCGAAGCCGCCCGCAGCCAGTCGTCCATGTTGCGCGCCCTGCTCGACAACGCGGAACTGGACGAAACCGGGTTCTACCGCGAGCTGACCGAAAAATTCCATCTCCCGTGGGGCGGGGCCGAGATCGCCAAGGCCACGCCCGAACTTCGCGCCAAGCTTCCGGCCCGCATTGCCCTGCGCTACCAGCTCCTGCCGGTCGGCGTGGAGAACGACCAGCTCACCTTGCTGACCTACGACCCGTTCGATCTCCTCGCCCGTCAGGCCGTGGCCGAGGCCGTGCCGCAGCGCGTGCGCTACGAGGTCTACACACGCAAGGGCATCCTGCCGGCCCTGCGCCAGGTTTACGGCATCGGTGCCGAAACGTTTGAGGAACTGCTCGAGGGGCGCGCCTCGGACGACGAACTCGACCAGATCCGCGGCGACGAGGTCAATGTCCTTGACGAGAACGAATCCGAGGAAGCCTCGGTCAAAAAATTCATCAACCAAGTCATCCGCGAGGCCCTGCGCGAGCGCGCGACCGACATCCATGTGGAACCCCTGTCCGACGACCTGCGCGTGCGCTACCGCATCGACGGCGTGCTGCAGGAAGTCCCGATTCCCGCGCAGATGCGCAAACTGCAGCGCTCGGTCATCAACATCCTCAAGCTCACCGCCGGCCTCGACCTCGGCGAGGACCGGCGTCCGCAGGACGGACGCATCTCGCTCGAGTTGGGCGGACAGCCCATCGACGTCCGCGTCGCCTCGATCCCCACGATCAACGGCGAAAGCATCAGTCTGCGTCTTCTCGGCAAGGAAATCTTCAGCCTCGAGCGCCTCGGTCTCGACGACGATTACGCCGGCAAGATCCGCGAACTGCTCGCCATGCCCAACGGGATCATCCTCGTTACCGGTCCGACCGGTTGCGGCAAGTCGACCACGCTTTACACGTTCCTCTCCGGTCTCAACACCAAGGAACGCCGCATCCTGACCATCGAGGATCCGGTGGAGCACAAACTGCCTGGCGTCAACCAGAGTGCGGTGCAGCCCGACATCGGCAACACCTTCGCCAATCTCCTGCGCAGTTTCCTCCGCGGCGACCCGAACGTCATCATGGTCGGCGAAATGCGCGACTACGAAACGGCCGAGATCGCCATCCGCGCCGCGCTGACCGGCCACTTGGTCTTCAGCACGCTGCACACCAACGACGCGGTCGGCGGCATCACCCGTCTGCTCGACATGGGCGTCGAGCCCTTCCTTGTGGCCAGCGCGGTGCGCGCCTTCATCGCCCAGCGTCTGGTGCGCCGGCTCTGCCCGGTTTGCAAAGCCCCCGCCCAGTCCGGAGATTACGCGCCTTCTTACCTGCGAAGCATCGGTTTGCCCGCGGAATACGAACCGAAGATCATGCGCGCCGTCGGCTGCGAAAGTTGCCGTATGTCCGGCTACGAGGGACGCCTCGCCATCGTGGAAATCTGCATGGTCACCCCCAAGCTGCAGGAAATGATCACCCAGCGCAAAACGGCCGCCGACCTGCGTCCGGCCGCGGAGAAAGAAGGCATGCGTCCGCTGCGCAAATACGGTTTCGACAAAGTGGCGTCCGGCCAGACAACGATCGAGGAAGTCATGCGCGTGACCACGGCCGACCTCAACGCCCTCGACGAGTAGTCCGCCATGCCTGTCTTCGAATACGAGGCGCTGCAGGCCGGCGGGGGCAAGACCTCGGGCGAACTCGAAGCGTCGAGCCGTCAAGAAGCCTTCAGCAAACTGCGGCAGCAAAACCTGCAGCCTTTCAAACTTGCGGCCAAAGGTGCGGCGGAGGCCGCCGCGGCCAAAGGGAACGAGGCCCCCGCGTCCAACGTTCTCACCCGCCCGCAGGTTCTCCTTTTCACCGAGGAGCTGTGCGAGTTGCTCGAAGCCGGACTCAAGCTCGACCGCGCCTTGCAGGTCATCGAGCAGCGCCAAGACAAAAGCGCGCTGCGCCACGTGGCGGCCAGCGCGCGCCAGTCGCTGCGCGAAGGCGCGACCTTTTCCGCCGCCCTGCAGAAAGCCAGCCCGAGCTTCAACGAGCTTTACTGCAACATGGTCAAAGCGGGCGAGGCTAGCGGCACGGTTTCGAAGATCCTCAAGCGGCAGGTCGAGTTTCTCACCATGATGGGCGACCTGCAGCGCCGCGTGACCAGCGCGCTCATCTACCCTTCGGTCATTTTCGCCGCGGGCATCGCGCTCCTGGTCATTTTCATGACCTTCCTCCTGCCGCAGTTGACTTCGCTGCTCAACAAAACCGGTCAGACCTTGCCCCTGGCCACGCGCATCCTCATCGGCACGAGCGAATTCATGGGATCCTACTGGTGGGTCATCCTCCTCGTGCTGGCCGCCGCCTTCTTGGCCTTCCGTCATTTCACCAGCAGCGGCGAGGGGCGCGCGTGGTGGGACAAGACGAAGTTGCAGCTCCCCATTTTCGGGCCGCTCCTGCGCATGCGTTTCTACGCGCAATTCACCCAGACGCTGGCCACGCTGCTCAACAACGGTGTCTCGCTCATGCAGTCGATGCAACTGATCCGCAACGCCACGCCGAATGTCCACCTGCAGGAATTGCTCGAGAAGGTGGCCGATCACGTGCAGGAGGGCGCGCAATTGTCGCGGGCCATCGGACGCACCCAATTTTTCCCGCCGACCATGATCGATATCGTGCAGGTCGGGGAGACGACGGGCGACCTCGGTGCCGCCCTCGAGCGCAGCGCCAAGACCTACGACAAACAGCTTTCGGTCGTCATCGAGCGCGTCACCGCCCTCATCCAGCCCATGGTCATCCTCATGGTCGCGCTCTTCGTCGGATTGGTTGCCTATTCCATGATCACGGGTATCATGCAGACCGTTTCCGGCCTGCCCAAACGCTGATGAAAACGCCCGCCCCCTCCCGTCTCGCCGCGCTTTTCGCCGCCATGCTTCTTTTTCCGGGCTGCGCCGTGGTGGAGGACACCCGCCAGAGGGCGGAAAAGCAGAAGGTGACCAGGCAAAACCAGGCCCACGCCGCTTTCCGCACCCAGCCCGGCTGGCGCAAGCAGACTTACCGCAACGAGGAACTGCTGGCCAAAGCCACCGCGCAAAATACCGCGGTGGAAATCGCCTTGCGCGAGCAGCGCGGTATCCTCCTGGTCGACGGTGCCGTGGCCATGGATTTTCCCGTGGCCACCGGCAAGTCGAGCCACCCGACCCCCAAGGGTTCCTACAAGATCCTCGAGAAAAAAGAAAAGCACGCCTCGAACCTCTACGGCCACATCGTTTCGGGTTCCGGTTCGACCGTGGTCTCCGATGCCGACACGCGCGACCACGGTGTGCCCGCGGGCGGACGTTTCATCGGCGCTCCCATGCCCTACTGGATGCGTATGACCACCACCGGCGTGGGCATGCACGTGGGCAACGTCCCCGGACACCGCACGGCCTCGCACGGTTGCATCCGGCTGAAGAAAGACACGGCGGTTCAGCTTTTTTCCGTCCTCGTCCTCGGCTCGCCCGTCACGGTGGATTCCTTCGCCCCCGCCCTCGGCGGGCCGCTCGGCGCGGAGAGCGTGGTGGTGGCCGAAGTGACGGCCAAGCCGCGCGCGAGGACGCGGCCCAAACCGAAAGCCCCGGCGGCACCGGTGGCCGAACAGCCCGTGCAGGTCGTGGCTAACGAGCCGCAGATCGGATCGCCGGCCAACGAAGTTTCGAGTGCGCCCGAGACAGCGCCGGCCGAGGCTGCGCCGCAATCCGCCGAGTCGGTGATCGAACAGATTGTTGCGCCTAGGACGACCACGCCGGAGCCTGCACCGGCTCCGCCGGCTCCTGTCGATTCGTCGGCGGGGACGCCGTCGCTACAGTAGATGTAGCGGCACCGTCCACGGCGCCGGATGCGCTTAAAAGTCCCCTGCGCGCAGCGATTCAAAAGCCCGCCCGATATTTTCCAGCACATCCACCGGGGCGAGGGATTCCGACGACTGGCCGCCGCGCGTCACGGCGATTTCCGCCGCGCGTCCGCAAACCCACGCGCCGATCGACGCGGCAAGATAGGTCTCCGCTCCTTGTCCGATCAGCGCGCTGCACACCCCGGTGAGCACATCACCCATCCCGCCGGTGGCCATGCCGGGATGACCCGTGGTGTTGTAACGCAAGGGGCGTCCTTTTTCCGCGATGACCGTGCGTGCGCCTTTGAGCAGCAAAGTCACCGCATGCCGATCGGTGAATTCGCGGGCCACGGCGGCGCGGTCTTTGATTTTTTTGCCGGCGAGCAAGCGTGTCATTTCGCCGGGATGCGGGGTGAGCAGGCGCGGGCCCTTGGCTTGGTCGAGGTGTTGCAAACCGGCGTGCGCGACGATGGTCAGGGCATCGGCATCGACCACGGCCGGGCAAGGGGCCTCGCGGACAATACGCAAAGCGCGCGCCTCGGATCCGCTGCCGAGCCCCGGACCGATGCCGATGGCGTCGACCGGAAGGGTGAAGACATCGGTCAGCTCCTTGAACGGCCGCACCATAACTTCCGGTATGACCGTGGTGGCGAGCAGTTCGTAAGCGTCGGGCAAGGCGCCGAGCGAAACGAGCCCGGCCCCGCCGCGCACCGCACCCGCCGTGGCGAGGCGGGCGGCACCGAGCGTGCCGCGCGATCCGGCGAGAATGACCACCCGCCCGCACATGCCCTTGTTCGTGTCGAACGCGCGTGGCAGCCAGTGGCGGCGGAGCAAAGGTGCGGTGAGCACCTCGGGTCCGCCGTGCTCCCCGGGCACGAAGTCGGGAATCTCCAGCACGGCGATACGCCCCACGTGATTGGCCGCCGCATCGGCGACGAGACCGGTCTTGGCGAAGCCGATCGCCGCGGTGAGGTCGGCTATGACACAGGGATCCCCGGGTGCACCGGTGTCGGGATCGAGGCCGGAGGGAAAATCGACCGCCACGGTGCATGCCCCGGCCTCGCGGCGCAGGGTGTTCATCTCCACGGCCAGCGAGGCCAGCGGTTCGCGCAAGGGACCGCGGGTGCCGAGGCCGACCAGAGCGTCAAGTTGGACCAGCGGGCCTTCCCGCGGGACGGACGGCTGGAAAGGTTCGCGCAGCACGGCCGGGCGGAAGAGGTTGAATTTTTGGCGCGAGAGCGGGGCGAGGTCCGCGAGGTCAACCGCGCTGCGCACCAGCACGCGCCATCCGGCGGCGGACAAATGACGCGCCGCGACAAAGGCGTCGCCGGCGTTGTGTCCTTTGCCGGTGGAGCAGACGAGGAGACCCGGGTGGGGGTGGAACTGCGTGATGCAGCGCGCCAGCTTGGCACCGGCGGTTTCCATGAGCACATCGGCCGCGATGCCGCGCGCGATGGTGCGCGCCTCGAGGGCCTGCATGGCTTCGCGGGAAAGGATCATGGACTCGGTCCCGCGCGGCGCAGGGTCAGTCTTGTTTCGCCTCGGCGTAGCGTCCGGCCACGTAGTCCCAGTCGACCACTTTCCACCAGGCGTCGACGTAGTCGACCCGGCGGTTCTGGTTTTTGAGGTAGTAGGCGTGCTCCCAGACGTCGAGGCCGAGGAGGGGCTTGCCGCCGTTCATCATCGGGTTGTCCTGGTTCGGGGTGGTCTCGATGACCATTTCGCCGTCGGGGGTGATGCTCAACCAGGCCCAACCGCTGCCGAAGACTTTCATCGCGGCGGCGCTGAATTCTTTTTGGAATTCCTCGTAGCTGCCGAAATTTTCGTCGATGGCCTCGGCCAACTCGCCGGACGGACGGCCCCCGCCGCCGGGTTTCATCATGAGCCAGAAGAGCGAATGGTTCGCGTGGCCGCCGGCGTTGTTGCGCAGGTTGGTGCGGATTTCGTCAGGGACTTCGTCGAGATGGGCCACGAGATCCCAGACGGACATTTTCGAGAGGTCCTCGTTGCCCGCGAGCGCCTTGTTGGCGTTGTTCACGTAGGACGCATGGTGCTTGTTGTGGTGGATCTCCATCGTCTCGGCGTCGATATGCGGCTCCAAGGCGTCGTAGGCGTAGGGCAACTCGGGCAGGGTGAAGGGGCCGGCGGGCGGGGTGTCGGAGGCGGCGGCGGTCAAGGTGGCGGCCAGAAGCATGGTGGGAACGGAGAACAGGGTTTTCATAGCGTCAATAAGCCGAACACGGGCGGACGGCGGGTGCAAGATTTCCCGTCAGGTTGACTTGGTCCGCCCGTGCTTTACGCTGGCGCGACAACGCGCGGAACCATGGAAAAAGTCCTCTTCATTTGCACCGGCAATGTCTGCCGCAGCCCGATGGCCGAGGGCCTGCTGCGCCGTGCCCTGGGGGAAAAGGTCGAGGCGTTTTCGGCGGGGTTGGGGGCCGGCAAGGGACAACCGCCGAGCGCTCATGCCATCGAGGTGCTGCGCAGGGAGGGGATCGATATTTCCGGGATCCGCAGCCAGCCGGTCAGCGCGGATTTGCTCCGGCAGGCCGACCACATTTTCACCATGACGCAGGACCATCTCGACATGTTGCTCCTGCTTTTTCCCGAGATGGCGCCGAAAGCACGGCTGCTGCGCTTCAAGGAAGCAGCCAAAGGCGGCCGCGCGGACGTAAAGGATCCCATAGGAGGCACGCGCGAAACTTACGAGCTTTGCAAAGAGGACATCCGGGCCGCCCTGCCTTCGGTCATCGAAATCATCACCGGAAAGAAACCATCCATGAACACCACCGCCACCGGCCGACCGGCCGCATTCGAACTATCCGACATTCCCGCGCTGGAATCGACCGACCCGGCCATCGCCGCGGCCATCCACGACGAGGAGCGGCGCCAGTTCGAAAACATCGAGCTGATTGCTTCGGAGAATTTCACCAGCCGGGCCGTGCGCGAGGCGCAGGGTTCGGCTCTGACCAACAAATACGCCGAGGGTTACCCGGGGCGTCGTTGGTATGGCGGGTGCGAGCACGTCGATGTGGTCGAAAGTCTGGCCATCGAGCGCGCCAAGGAATTGTTCGGCGCCGACCACGCCAATGTGCAACCGCACAGCGGCAGCCAGGCCAACACGGCCGTTTACTTCGCCTCGCTCGATGTCGGCGACCGCATCCTCACCATGGATCTGGCGCACGGGGGACACCTCACGCACGGGCACAAGGCGAATTTTTCCGGCAAGCTTTACGAGGTCGTGCATTACGGCGTGAGCCCGGAAACGGAAACGATCGACTATGACGCCCTGGCCAAGCTGGCCCGGGAATGCCGGCCGAAAATGATCACCGCCGGCGCCTCGGCCTACTCGCGGGTCATCGATTTCGAGCGCATGCGCCGCATCGCCGACGACACGGGCGCGCTGCTCTTTGTCGACATGGCGCACATCGCGGGCCTCGTGGCCGGCGGCGCGCATCCGAGCCCGGTTCCTTATGCCGACTTCATCACCAGCACGACGCACAAGAGCCTGCGCGGACCGCGCTCCGGCGTGATTCTTTGCAAAGCGCAATACGCCAAGGCGGTCGACGGGCAGGTGTTCCCCGGCGTGCAAGGCGGACCGCTCATGCACGTCATCGCGGCCAAAGCGGTCTGCTTCCGCGAGGCGTTGCAGCCGTCCTTCAAGGCCTATGCCGCCCAAGTCGTGTCGAACGCCCGTGCGCTGGCCGCCCGCCTGTCCATGCTCGGCTACCGCATCGTTTCCGGCGGCACGGACAACCATGTCCTCCTCGTCGATCTCCGTCCGAAAGGCCTCAACGGCAAACAGGCCCAGGAAGCCCTCGACCACGCGGGCATCACGGTGAACAAAAATGCCATTCCATTCGACACCGAGCCGATCATGAAGACGGGCGGCATCCGTATCGGCACGCCGGCCATGACCACGCGCGGCATGAAGGAGGAGGAAATGATGGAAACCGCCGACCTCATCCATGCTGCGTTGCAAAAGGCGGACGACGCCGGGGCGCTGGCTGCGGTGATGAAACGCGTGCACGCTTTCACCTCGCGTTACCCGCTGCCATGACCAAACGCGTCCTCTGCCTCGTGGCCGACGGCGTGGAGGAGTTGGAGCTGGTTGCGCCGGTTGATCTTTTGCGCCGGGCCGGGGCGGAGGTCGTGTTGGCCGCGGTGGGCGAGAGCACCCACGTCACCGGCCGCAACAACCTCGTCTTGCACGCCGACCAAATTCTCGGTGAAGCGAAAGCGGAGGACTTCGACCTGCTTCTTCTTCCCGGCGGCGCGGCGGTGGCCAAGTTGCGTGCTGACGGACGCCCGGCCGCACTGGCCAAAAGTTTCGTTCAAGCCGGCAAGCCCGTGGCGGCTATTTGTGCCGGGCCGCTCGTGCTCGAAGACGCCGGCTTGCTCGAGGGCAAGCGCTTCACGGCGCATTTTTCCGCGGCCAATGAGTTGCCCGGGGCCCAGACCGGCGAACGGGTGATGGAAGACGGCCTGATCATCACCGCGCGCGGGGCGGGGACGGCTCTCGAGTTCGGCTTGGCCTTGGTCGACCGGCTCTTCGGCGAAGGCAAGGAGGAGGAAATCGCCCGGGCCATCATGGCCTGAGGCGGAGCGCGTGCGTGCCGCGATCCGCCGGCACGGACGCCGACGCCGCAGAAAACCGTGGCCGGAGCCTTTTCCCGGCTCGGGGCACTTTTTTGCCAAAGCGGGTTGACAGCAGGGCGCCGCCGTTGTCTTATGTCCTTGTTCCGATTGCCCGCGCCGTTCGTCGCGCTCCTCCTGGAGGCGATTCCGGCAAAAGGTTGCCAAAGTCCGGCGCGCAATCCCCAAGAACCAATCAGACAATCTATTTGCATCACCGGGCCCGGAATGACATCCGGGTGCAATTTACGGCCGGTCACAACAAGTGGTCCAAAGTCAAGCGCATCTAAGGCGCGATCGACGCGAGGCGGGGGAAGCTATTCTCCAAGCTGACGCAAGCGGTCGCGGTCACCGCGAAGACGGGTCTTCCCGATCCGGACGCCACACCCATACCCATTTCCAACTCCCGGCCGCAGTGCGCGAGCGCATTCCCGGCCTCAACTGAATCTCCCGATCAAGACCATGGACGATACCAAATCCCCCGACACCCCGGCTTTGCCGGTCCACGAACGCGAAGCCGCTCTCCCCGAGCACCGGCCTGGTCCGGCCTTGCCCGCGCCCGATCATGACGGCCAGCGCGAGGGCGGACGACGTAATCGGCAGCGCACTTTCCGCCGCGGGCGCGACCGCCGTTCCCGGGGCGAACGGGGCGACCGTGACGACCGCGGACCGCGCAGCGGTGGCGGCGGCGGGGGTGAAGGCCCCTCCGACGCGGGCGTGCCGCTCGAGGAAGAGCCGTCCGGCGAACCGGTCTTCGCCGAGGGCATCGTTGAAGTCAGCGGCAAAGGCTTCGGCTTCCTGCGCAACCCGAAGCGCAACTTCACCCAGTCCAACAACGACATTTTCGTCACCCCGGAAGTCGTCCGCGCTTTCAACCTGCGCGACGGGATCTGGATCAAAGGAGAGATCCGCAAAGGCAGCCGCGGCCCGCAGCTCTTCCGCTGCGCCGAGATCGAGGGCGAGGATCCGGCCAAATACGCCAACATCCCGTATTTCGAGGAACTGACCACGATCAACCCGAATTCGCGGATCAATCTGGAGACCGATCCGGCGCGCTACACCACGCGGGTCATGGATATCATGACACCGATCGGCAAGGGTCAACGCGGACTCATCGTCGCGCCCCCGCGGACCGGCAAGACGACCCTTCTGCAGCACATCGCCGAGGCGGTGGTGAAAAACCATCCCGAGATGAAGCTCATCATCCTGCTGGTCGACGAGCGTCCGGAAGAGGTCACCGAAATCCGCCGCACCGTGCCGCAGGCCGAGTTGATGGCCAGCTCGAACGACAGCGACATCAAGAGCCACACGCGCATCGCCATCCTTGCCATCGAGCGGGCCAAGCGCCTCGTCGAGATGGGCAAGGATGTTTTCGTCCTCATGGATTCGCTCACCCGCATCGGCCGCGCCTTCAACAACGCAACCGGCGGCGGCGGACGCACCATGAGCGGTGGCGTCGATTCGCGCGCGCTGGAAATCCCGCGCAAACTTTTCGCCGCGGCCCGCAACACGGAGGAAGCCGGTTCGCTCACCATCATGGCCACCGCGCTCATCGAGACCGGCAGCCGTATGGATGAGCTCATCTTCCAGGAGTTCAAAGGCACGGGAAACATGGAGCTGGTCCTCGACCGCAAGGTGAGCGAACAGCGGATCTACCCCGCGGTGGATATTTTCCTTTCCGGCACCCGCCGCGAGGAACTCCTTTTACCCGAGGAACAGCTGCACAAAATCAATGTCATTCGCCGCGGTCTGGCCGGACACAAGCCGATCGAGGCGATCGAGCGCCTGCTGCATTTTGTGCGCAAATACCCGACGAACGCCGAGATGCTGAAAAGCATCCCCGGATGAGGCCCGACCGGATGCTTGATTCTCTTGCCGTCCCGGGCTTTTTCGTTCTTGCGCGGGCCATCGGCCGCGTTTAATCTTCTCCAAACAACGCATAATACAACCTCCCCATGAAAACCCTTCTCCTTGCTCTCCTCACTTTAGTCACTGTTGTTTTTTCTTCGCATCCATCTCTGGCCCAAGAAGTTCCAACCACGTTGACCTTCCCCTCGGGAGTCGATTGGTCGAGCGCCAACTCGGATCAGATTTCCGAGGCAGTCTTTCAGGCGGCCCAGCAAAATCCGGACAAAGCGCTGGAAATTGCGGTCGACGCACTAAATACGGCCAAGGCCACCCAGCGCTTCCCTTCCTTGGCCTCTTACGACGGTAAACAATCTTCCGATCAGAAACTTGATCCGCGGGGCACCCTCGAGGAATTAGCGCAGCGCATCGGTGATGCGGCCAAACAAGCCAATCCTGCCTTGGCCTCCCAGATCGATACCGCGCTGCTCACGGCGGTCCCCGGCATTGGAGTGCTCACCGGCACCGATGGCTCAGCGGGCGGTTCTGGCGGCGGGACGGGAACCACAGGCGGCGGCGGTGTGCCTCTCCCGGGTGGTTTTGGCGGTGGCACCGGCGGTGGTGGTGGTGAGAGTGGCAGTGGCGGCGGTGGTGGCGGTGGCAGTGGTGGCGGTGGTGGCAGTGGCGGCGCGGACAGCGACCCGTCTCCCTAGAGCTAGGCTGTTTTTCGTTGGGCCCGTTATTTATTTTCGGACTTGTTGCCTAAAGTCCGGATTGAGACTAAGTCTCAACAACGGTGCCTATGCAATTCCCACCCGCTATGACTCTTGAGGAAAGTCCGCCGCGCGTGAGCAAGCTGGTCGTTTCGTTGGACGACACGAGCGAGTGGGCTCCTTATCTGCGTCGCGCCGGATTCCACGAGGGCGCCGAAGTGGAAGTCCTTTCCGGTCGTGATCCGGTCATGGTCCGATGCCGGAACGGTTGCGTGGCCTTGCGCCGCTGCATGCTGGGTTGCGTCCGGGTCTGCGCCCTGCGCGAGGCGGAAGTTCGTGCCCGGCGCGCGGTGCGTGATGAGTGAAGCCGTGATTTCGCTGGCCGCGCTGCCGCCCGGTCAGCGCGGTCGCGTGCAATCCGGCGAGGACGGACATCCCGCCGTTCCGCGATTGCTCGCCCTGGGACTTTTGCCCGGCACGGAGATCACCGTGGTGCGGGTCGCTCCGCTCGGTGATCCGATCGAGGTGGAGTTCCGCGGCATGCGGCTGAGTCTGCGCAAAGCCGACGCCGCGGCCGTGCGCGTGGAACCGTTTGCCGCCCGATGAGCCGGCCGGATTCCCGTCCCCTGCGCATCGCCTTGGTCGGCAATCCCAACACGGGCAAGACCACGCTCTTCAATCGTCTGACCGGATCGCACCAGAAAATCGGCAATTATCCCGGGGTCACGGTGGAGAAAAAATACGGGGCGTGGCATCCCGGCGGCCGCGCCGCCACGCTGGTCGATCTCCCCGGGGCCTACAGTCTCGCGGCCTCGTCGCCGGACGAACGCGTGGCGCTGGATTTTCTCACCGGACACCTCGCCGGCGAGGCCCGGCCCGACGCGGTCATCTGCGTGGTCGACGCGTCCAACATCGTGCGGAACCTTTTCCTCGCCTCGCAGGTGGCCGATCTCGGACTGCCCTTGGTCATCGCTCTGAACATGTCCGATGCCGCCGAGCGGGCCGGCATCCACATCGACGCGGCACTGCTGGCCCGTCACCTCGGGGTGCCCGTGGTGCGGACCGTGGCCACGAGGGGTGAGGGGTCTGGCGCGCTGGAGAAAGCGGTGCTCCGCGCGGTCGACGGCCGTTTGCTCATGGCGCAGGTGCGGTGGCCCGAGGCGGTGGAACGCGCGGTGCATTACCTTGCCGCCGGTCTGGAAAAAGAAGGTGTCGCGCCTCTTGAGCCCGGCGAGTTGCGCCGCATTCTCTTCGACCACCGCAGCGCCGTGCTCGAGCGTGCCGGTTGGCCGCCGGAGGCCGACCCGCAACCGTTGCTCTCCGCCGCGCGCGACATCCTCTCCGCCGCGGGCCTCCAACCGGTCCCGGCCGAGGCGCTTCTGCGTTACGAGCACCTCGGACACGTCACGGCCGATGCGGTGCGTTTCCCGGAAAAGCGCCACCGGACGCGGACCGAGCGGATCGACGCCGTGCTGACCCACCGCGTGTGGGGTCTGCTCATTTTTGCGCTCCTCATGTTCCTCGTCTTCCAGTCGATCTACGCGTGGGCCGGCCCGGTGATGGAACTCATCGAGGTCGCCGTGGCGGCGGTGCAGGAGAGGGTCGCGCCATGGTTGGCCGCATGGCCCGCGGTGCAGAGCCTCGTCGTCGACGGACTCGTCGGCGGGGTTGGCGGTGTTCTCGTTTTCCTCCCGCAGATTCTCGTCTTGTTCTTCTTCATCGCCCTGCTGGAAGACACCGGTTACATGGCCCGCGGCGCTTTTCTTATGGACAAAATGTTCGGCTGGTGCGGCCTGAACGGGAAAAGTTTCGTCCCCATGCTCTCGAGCTACGCGTGCGCCGTTCCCGGCATCCTCGCCGCGCGCACCATCGAGGATCCGCGCGCGCGGCTGACTACCGTTCTTGTCTCGCCGTTGATGAGTTGCTCGGCCCGTCTGCCAGTCTACACGTTGATGATCGGCGCGTTCATCGAGCCGTCCCACGGTGCCGTGGTCGCCGGTGCCGTGCTGTTCGCCGCGCATCTCCTCGGACTCGTCGTGGCTGTGCCCGTGGCCTGGAGCCTGAACAAGTTCGTGCTCCGCACTCGCACCCAGCCCTTTCTTCTCGAAATGCCTCCCTACCGCCGCCCGCGTTTGCGCGACATCCTCTGGCGCCTGTGGGAACGGGCCCGCGAGTTTCTTGTCCGTGCAGGGACGGTCATCCTCGCCATGACCGTCATCATTTGGGCACTCGTTTATTTCCCGCGTCCGCCGGAAGTGCGCGAGCGGACGGTCGCGGCTTTGTCCGCATCGAACGATCCGTCCGCGGTGGAACACGCGGTCGAGGCGGCTTACCTCGAACAAAGCTTCCTCGCGCGGGCCGGTCGCGCGGTGCAACCGGTTTTTGCACCGGCCGGATTCGATTGGAAAATCACCGTCGGCGTGCTGGCCAGTTTTCCGGCCCGCGAAGTCATCATCGCCACGCTCGGCACCATCTACGGCATCGGGCGGGAGGTCGACGCCGGCTCGGGCGACCTCCGCACCGCGCTGGGGCGGGATCTTTGGACGCATGGCCACCGGGCCGGAAAACCGGTCTTTACCGTTCCGGTCGCGCTGGCCGTCATGGTCTTCTTCGCCCTCTGCCTGCAGTGCGGCGCCACGGTGGCCGTCATGGCCAAGGAAGCCAACTGGGGCTGGGCCATGTTCGGATTCGTTTACATGACGTTGCTTGCCTGGCTGGGAGCGGTCTTGACCTATCAGCTCGGCACGCGTTGGTTGGGCTGATGAGCACGGTGGAAATCATCCTGGTCGGTCTCGCGGTCGGAGGCTCAGCCGCTTATCTGGCCCGGCGGGGCTGGCGGCGGTGGATGGGATCCCGCGGTTGTTGCGGCGGGTGTCCGTCCGTCCAGCCCAAAATCCGGCTCGCCGCCGGGAAGGACCGGGATTCTATTTGCAGGTCATGAGCAACACTGCGGCTTTGCTGCTGCTGGCCGCCCTGGTTCCGGCGGCGGGCTTGGCCTCGCTGACCGAAACGCAGCGGGCAAAGGCCGAGAGCCTGCCCGCGGTCACGGTGCCCGCACCGGCAGAATTTTTCGGCGCGATCGACAAAGTGTCGCGTCCGGACTGGGCCGCCTTTTACCGCGACCCCGGACCGACGAGTTTTCCGACGCGCCCGCAGACCGCGTTCAACCTCGGGGCGCTCGTGGCGGACGGCTATATCGCGGTCGAAGCGCAGGACGGCCAGCAGGTCAAGAACACGGGCAAGGATATCGTCGCGCTGGCTCGCGCCCTCGGCGTCGGGGAGAACGTGTTGGCGCGCGGCAAGAGCATCAGCGACTTTGCCGACAAGAATGATTGGTTCGCTTTGCGCGAGGAATTGGAAGCTACGACCAACGAGGTGCGTCGCGCCATGGCCGACCAGCGCGACGAAGCTCTGTCCTCGCTCATCCTCGCCGGGGCCTGGATGCGCTCGCTCCAGGCGGGCGGCCGCGCCGCGGAATTGTCCGGCGAACCTTCCGCCGCTTCCTTGCTCGGACAAAAAGAGCTGATCGCTTATCTTCACGGTCAATTGCGCGACCTCCCGGAGAAAGTCCGCACTGGACCCGTGGTCGAGCGGGTGGGCAACGCTTTCGCCTCGGTCGGGGAGCTGATGACGGTCGACGGCGGGGGCGCGCCGGATCTCGAGCAGGCCGGGGCCATCGAGGCCGCCTGCGCCGAACTCGTGACGCAACTCGGATCCAAATGACCATGAAACGCGGCCTGAGACTTCTTCTCCTCGGTTTCCTCCTCGCGGGCACGGGCCGGGCGCAAGACCCGGTGCCTTCTTCCCCGTCCCAGCCCGAATCGGCCCCGTCCTTGCGCGCACGCCTGCTGGAATTCGGAGGAGCGCTGGCCAACGACGGCTTCCGCCTGCGCGACGCCTATTGGTCCGGCCGCCTCGAACCCGGCCGCCCGCGCCGCCTCGCGGTCAATCTTTTCGCCGGCAACCAATATTGGTTCTGCGCCGCCGTCGATGCGCCGGAGGACCGTCCGGCCATCGTGCTCTACGATCCCCAGGGAAAGATCGTCCGCGTCCTGGCGCACGAGAGCCCCGGACTCTCCGCTGCCGGCGTGACAGCCGCCTTCACCGGGCGCTATGTTGTGCAAATCGAGACGTCCCGCGGTCCGGCGGCGGATTTCTGTCTCCTCTACCTTTTCAAGTAACCTGTCCCATGACCACGGCCACCACCGAAAAATTGCAGGGCCCCGCCGTGCGCCAGTATTCCGTCTTCCTGACCAACCGCGTCGGCGCACTCATGGAAGTGGTCAAAATGCTCAACGCGGCCCGCGTCGTCGTGCTCGCGCTCAGCATCCAGGATTCCTCGGAGACCTCGATCGCGCGGATCATCGTGAGCGATCCCGACCTGCTCGAGGAACTTTTCGACCGCAACGACATCGCGTTCGGTGTCTGCGAGGTGGTCGTGGCGGAATTGGAGGAAGGCGCCTCCGACCTGCCGCGCCTGCTCGCCGCCTTGCTCGAGGCGGAAGTGAACATCCTCTTCAGCTACACGCTGCTCGTGCGTCCGCGGGGCCGCCCGCTGGTCGCCATCCACACCGACGACCTCGAGTGCGCCAGCGCCGTGCTGGAGGGGCGGAACTTCCGCCTGCTGCGGCAAACCGACCTCTCGCGCTGATCCGCGATGGACTGGAACAGCCGTTACGCGGACGACGACACGCCGTGGGACAAAGGCGGGGCCCATCCCGTGCTCCGCGACATGCTCACGCACGGTGCCTTGCGCGGCTGCGTCCTCGTGCCCGGTTGCGGCACGGGTCATGACGTGCGCGAGCTGGCCCGGCTCGGCTTGTCGGTCACGGGGCTCGATATCGCTCCGCTCGCCATCGGTCGTGCCCGTGATCATGACAAAGTGGCGGACGAGACCTACGTGCTCGGCGATTTTTTCGCGCCCGCCGCCGGCGCGGTCTTCGACGGCCTGTTCGAGCATACCTGCTTCTGCGCGATCGACCCGGCCCGGCGCGCCGACTATGTCCGGTCCGCGGCGGCGGCGATCAAGCCGGGCGGACGTCTGCTCGCCGTGTTTTTCACCGATCCGGAGAACGAAGGAGGCGGGCCGCCTTTCGGCTGCACGCGGGAGGAACTCGACGCCCTTTTCGGGCCAGACTTCCGCCTGCTTAACGAGTCTCGGGAGATACCGACTTTCCCCGAGAGGCACGGACGGGAGTTGCTCCGGCTCTACGAGCGGGTTTGACTGGCTTGATGAAATTCCGCGCGGTCCTCTTCGATCTCGACGACACACTCATCTGGGACGAGCGGCTTTCGCGTCAGGCCTTGCTGGAGACGGCGGCCGAAGGGGCGGCGCGGACGCGAGCCGACGCGGGGCGACTGGCCGCCGCGGCGAAAAGCGCGTCCGATGAGTTGTGGTGCGCCCACGCACCGGTCGCCCGCTGCGATGCGCTGGGCATTGTGGCCTTGGAGGGCATGTGGGGCCACTTCCACGGCGAGGAGGATTATTTGCGCCATCTCCGCGAGTGGACCCCGCAGTTCCGCGTCGAAATCTGGCGCCGTGCCCTGGCCGCGGAAGGAATCGATGATGACCGGTTGGCCGCGGATCTCGGCGCGCTCTTCGCCCGCCGGCGCCGCGAATTGCAGGATCCGCTGCCGGGCGCGGAAGTGGTTTTACAACGTTTGCGCTCGGCCGGCGTCCGCCTCGGTTTGCTCACCAACGGCGCGGCCAGCCTGCAGCGCGAAAAGATCGAGACGTCCGGGCTCGGCCTGTATTTCGACGCGGCCGTGGTCTCCGGTGAAGTCGGCACCGGCAAGCCCGAACCGGGGATTTTCCACCACTTGCTGGCCCGCCTCGGTGTTTCGCCTGCCGAAGCGCTCATGGTCGGCAACTCGCTGGCCCGCGATATCGCCGGGGGCAAACGGGCCGGAGTCGCGACTTGCTGGCTGGCGCTTGAAGGCGAGGAGGAGCCGGTCGGCTTGGTCGAACCGGACCACACGATCTCAGCGCTGGGTGAATTGCCCGCGATTGTGGGAGTGTGAATGAATTCAGGGAAGCGGGATGGCTTCCTCGTCCAAGGCCAGCACGTCGGGGAATTGCTGACGCGGGATGAATCTTACCTGCGGCTGCGGCTGCGGCGGGGGATTCAGCGCGAGTGTCGGTTCGATGCGTGTCTGGTAGAGCCCCGCGAGCGAACCTTCCTCCGTTTTGTCGGCGAAGTCCGCGAGGGCTGGATCGGCCTTGCGCACTTTTTCGAAGAAGAGCGCGTAGTAGGTGCGGCGGGCGGCGCGATGGTCCTCGGGGGTGGGGGCGCGCTGCGCCATGGCCTGCAATTCCATCAGCTGCGGGTCTTGCCCGAGACGGGCTTTGATCCGCCGCAGTTTGACCCGCATCTTGCGTTCGAGTTCCTTCGGGTCCTCGATCATCGGCGGCACCTCCGGGATATCCGGCATGGGCGGCATGAACATGTCCGGGCCCCCGAACAGGTCCGCGCCGAAAATGTTTTCCTCGCCGGGCAAAGCCCCGTCGCCGTCCATCGGTGGCAAGGGCTGCTCGCCGGGCTCCATGGCCGGTTTCTCAAGCACCTCTTC
Source organism: Chthoniobacterales bacterium (assembly GCA_040881855.1). Lineage (GTDB taxonomy): Bacteria > Verrucomicrobiota > Verrucomicrobiia > Chthoniobacterales > JACTMZ01 > JACTMZ01. The sequence goes on from JBBECM010000003.1 coordinate 30,475, forward strand.
CTCGGCGTCGATGATCAACTCGGCGCTCGGGGCTTCCGGCGTGGCGCCGCCCGGGGCCGGGGCGGCCGTCTCAGCCGGCGCCTGTTCGGGAATAACCGGAGGCAAAGGCTGCACTTCATCCTGCGCCGCCGCCGGATGGAACACCGCGAAAGCCGCGAAAGTCAGCGTGATCGCTCGCCGGTTCAGCATCTTGCTGCCAAGGCTAGCGCGGGGCTGCTTGAATTGGAAAGGCTTTCCGGATGAGATCGGACCTCATGCCTGTTTCCGGTTCCGGCCCCGCCCAAGAGATGGTGCTTTTCGACGGCCCCGGTTTCGGCCCTCCGCTTTCGGGTCTCGCGCCCGCTTCGGTGATCGAGGGCGGGCCGCAGGACTGGCCGCAACTGGAGTCGGCCCTGCAGGTCTTGCGCCGGGACGCGCCCGGCGGTTTTCTCGGCGGCTGGTTCGACTACGATGGTGGTTTCCGTTTCGGCGTCTTCCGCGAGGACGCGGGTTTGTCCGCGGAGCAGGCGGCCGGAGGAGCTTGGACCGGACCGCCGGCTGCTTTCCAGCCGGGCCTCGAGCGTGATCATTGGGTGCGGTTGGTGCGGCGCGCACTCGACTACATTGCGGCGGGCGACATTTACCAAGTCAATCTCACGCACACGCTCACGGCGCCATGGACCGGGGAGGCGGCCGCCTTTTATCCCCGGCTGCGCGCGGCCAGTCCCGCGCCCTTTTCCTCTTTCCTCCGCCTCGGCGACACGTCCGTGCTCAGCGCATCGCCGGAATGCTTCCTGAAAATCGACGGACGGCGCATCGTGACCCGGCCGATCAAGGGGACGCGTCCGCGCGGCGCGGACGACGAAGCCGCCGCCCGTGAATTGCTGGCTTCACCGAAGGAGCGCGCCGAACTGGTCATGATCACCGATCTGGAGCGCAACGACCTCGGGCAGGTCTGTGCCTACGGTAGTGTGCGCGTCACCGGCCTCTGCGAGTTGGAAACCTTCGCCCAGGTGCACCATCTTGTCTCGACCATCGAGGGGCGCCTCCGGGCCGACGTGGCTCCCGTGGACGCCGTGCGCGCTTGCTACCCGGGCGGATCGGTCACCGGCGCGCCCAAAAAACGCGCGCGGGAAATCATCGCCGAACTCGAACCGTCCGCCCGCGGAATCTACACCGGCGCCCTCGGATTCTTCCACGCCGACGGCCGCGCGGCCTTCAGCATCGCCATCCGCACTTTGGTGGTGCGTGACGGCCGGGCCACCTACGGGGTGGGGGCGGGCATCGTGGCCGATTCCGACCCGGTCCTTGAATACGAGGAGACCTTGCACAAGGCCGCCGGGCTGACCGCGGCGCTCCGCGGGGTCGGGTGGGTTGCCAAAGGTGCGGAGGCGCGCTAAGCTGGGCTCGATGAGCGGCGAGGAATTCCCTTTGTCCCGGCGGAGATTCCTCCGGACCCTGACTCTCGGCGCTTGCACCCTGCCCTTTGCCCGGGCTGTGGCGAACGCAGGGGCGGACTTCGGGCTTCATCCCGACACCCCCGGGGCGAAACTGGCCAGCGTTCCCCCCGTTGTTCCCGCCTCGATGGGATCGCCCTTCCACTCCGCGGCGATCGGCACACCGCACCTCGCCTTGACCTTCGACGATGGACCGCACGGCAAGCTGACACCCAAGTTGCTCGACCTGCTCGGACGGCGCGGCGTCAAAAGCACATTTTATGTCATAGGCCGCAATGTCGAAGCCTACCCGGACATTGCGCGCCGCATCGTGGCCGAGGGTCACGAGATCGCCAACCATACCTGGACACATCCCCAGCTCTCCCGTTTGTCCGCCTCGCGGGTGGCCGACGAATTGCGTCGCACGCATGACAAGGTGCTCGAGGTCACCGGAGTCCGCATGACCAACCTCCGTCCGCCTTACGGTGCTTTCAACAACAGCGTGCGGCGCGTGGCTTTTGACCGGCATGGTTATGACACTATCATGTGGTCGGTCGATCCGCTGGACTGGAAATACCGCAATTCCTCGCGCGTGACCCGGGAACTGGTCAAAGGTGCCGCCCCCGGCGCGGTCTTGCTCTGCCACGACATCCATCCCTCGACCATCGCTGCTGTGCCCTCGACCCTCGACCAGCTCCTCGGGCGCGGTTTCCGCTTTGTCACCGTGGCCGAACTGATGGCCATGGATAGATCGGGGCGGCAGGATTTGAACCTGCGACCTCCTGGTCCCAAACCAGGCGCTCTACCAAGCTAAGCTACGCCCCGTCGTCTCCCGCCATAGTTAACGCGGAACGGCCTTTTGTCATTTTAATTTGGCGCCCCGCCTCTGATCCGTCCATTTACAGTCATGCTCCTACTCGCCGCTTGGCCCGCCGGGGCGGCCCAACCCGTGCTGACTGCCGTGTCCGCGCCGGGGCTTGATCCGGACGGGGCTTGGAGCGACCGCCGGGGCTGGGCGGGTGTGCCGCCTGCGATGCTCCGCGGGGTCGACGGGACCGTGGCCGAACCGGCCGAAGTGCGCGCCCGGTGGAACGGGTCTGTTCTCTTCGTCGAATTCCTCTGCCGCGACGAATCCGTGGTCTCGCCCGGCACGCGGGACGGCCTTGATCATTTCAAGCTGGGCGACGTGGTGGAGGTGTTTCTCGGGCGCCGGGGCCAGCCCGGCTATGTGGAAGTGCATGCCACGCCGGCGGGGCGGAAAACGGTCTATGCTTTTTGTGCTTACCGCCGGGCAGCCCCTCCCGTTGCCGGCAGCGAGGTCCGTGCCGGGCCGGTCGACGGCGGATGGCGCGCTGTGCTTTCGATTCCCTGGCCCTCACCCGGCGGGAGCCCCGGGGAGGAGGGGTGGGAAATTCTGGCCGGCCGTTACGATTACGCGGAGCCGGGCGGAACTCCGGTCTTGTCGTCCTTTCCCGGGCAGACGGGACGCCCTGATTTTCATGCGCGCGGACGTTACGCGCGCCTCGAGTTGCAGCCATGAAAAAACATTGGCCCGGTATCGTGCTTACCCTGCTTGCGGGAGGGTGTTCCTCGGTCAGTGTGATCGGGGAACAGGAGAATGCGGCGCTCGCTCCGACGGTGCCTCCGCCCGCCGTTTACGTGCGTCTCTTCGAGGTGCCGGCCGGCGCGGAATTCGAAGTGGCCACACCGAACAAGGGCGAGGATGTGAGGCGTCGCGTCGGGCAACTCATCGCCGACGGAATTTTCACGCGGTCTTCGCGCTGGATCGCCCCGGGCCGGGTCGCCGGCGACGACGAAAAGCTGCCCGCATCGGGTCTGCTCATCGACGGGCGTTTGCTCCGCACCCAACAGGGCAGCCGCGCTCTGCGCCTCGGAATCGGCTTCGGCCTCGGACGTTCCCACATGGATACCTCCGTGCGCGTCTTTAACCTGGCAAAGTCGGCGGATAAGCCTTGGCTCACCTTCGACACCACCGGTGGCAGCAACATGGAACCGGGTCTGGCCGCCGCGCTGGTCACCGCGCCGATCTCCGCCCCGGTCGTCGCTCTGCCGGCCGCGGCCAGCATGGCCGGCGGCGCGGTGTCGACGGCCTCGCGCGGATTCAAGGGGGTCACGCAGGACGGCAAACGGACAGGCCGTGCCATCGCCGCTGCCGTCCACGACCATCTCGCCGTCCGCCAGCTGGTCGAACGCAAAGCCTATCCCAAGCGCGGCGGGCGCGTTCCCACGCCGCTCGGCGAGGTCGATTTTCCGCAGATCAGAATGCCGTGGGCGGCCAAGTCCGGTGCCGCCACCCCGACAGCGGGGCAGGATCCCGGGTCAGGTCGCTGACGCCGGGTAAGCGCCGGCGCCCACCAGCCGGGCAATGCTGTCCACCACCCGCGCACGATCCTCGCGGTAGGTCACACCGAACCACGCGGCCTCCGTCGGCAAGACGCGCACGGTGGCCGCGCCGTCCGTGATCATCTCCGCCACGGCGGATGGAATGTAGCACTCCGCTTTTTCGCTGCCGGCATGTTGCGCCAGAAAATTGGTCAGCACTTTCTCCAGCAGCGGGAAAATCCGCGGCGTAAAGCCCCAGAAATTCATCGAGACAGGCGTGTCCGGCGCGAAAGTGCGTTCGCCCGAAGCGATAGTGCCATCGGGACGGCGGGCCAGGTCGGTGAGCTCCTCGATGCCGTGCAGGAGGCTGTCCGTCCCCGCCTGGCAAATGCCGCGCGCCACCGTGCCGTGCTCGCTCAATGTCCTGTCGAGACGGTAGCCGGCCATGGCGAATGTCGCGGGCGATGCGGCCGGATCGACGGACGAAAGGAAGCCGCCGAGTTGCCGGAAAGAATCCGCGCCGTAAAAGTCGTCGGCATTGATCGCGGCGAACGGCGTGGCGATCATGTCGCGGGTGCACCAGATGGCGTGGGCGGTGCCCCAAGGTTTGCTCCGGCCGGCCGGCGGTGCGAAGCCCGCGGGAAGCTCCCCGAGTTCCTGGAATGCATAATCCACGCCGATCCGGCCCTCATAGCGTGCGCCGATCTGCGCGCGGAAATCTTTTTTTATCTCGCGCCGGATGAGGAAGACAACGCGGTCGAAACCGGCGCGCATCGCATCGTGCACGGAGTAATCGAGGAGAGTTTCCCCGCCCGGTCCGACCGGATCGAGCTGCTTGAGCCCGCCGTAACGGCTGCCCATGCCGGCGGCGAGGACGAGGAGGGTGGATGCGGACATGGTCGGTCCTTATATCAGCACCTGCCGCGGCGGTCGATGATCGCGGGAACAAAGCCCTCCGGATGAATCACGCCCCGGGCGCGGCTTCCCGGTGCTGCTCGTAGGCACTGATGATCTTTTGCACGAGCGGGTGGCGGACCACGTCCTTGCGGCTCAAGCTGCGGATGGCGAGACCCTCCACGTCCTGCAGGACTTCGAGCGCCTCGAGCAAACCCGAGCGTTTATGCCTCGGCAAGTCGATCTGCGTGCGGTCGCCGGTGATGACGCATTTCGATTCGTTGCCCAGACGCGTCAGGAACATGAACATTTGCTCGGCTGTCGTGTTCTGGGCTTCGTCGAGGACGACAAACGACTGGTTGAGGGTGCGTCCCCGCATGTAGGCCAACGGCGCGATCTCGATGACGCCGCGGTCCATGAATTTCTGGATCTCGTCGGTCTCGAGCATGTCATAAAGCGCGTCGTAAAGCGGGCGCAGGTAGGGCAGGATTTTCTCCTCGAGTGCGCCGGGCAGGAAACCCAGGGCCTCGCCGGCTTCGACCGCGGGGCGGGTCAAGACGATGCGGCCGACCTGTTCCTTCTTCAGCGCGGCCACGGCCATGGCCATGGCGAGGTAGGTCTTGCCCGTGCCGGCCGGCCCGACGCCGAAGACGATGTCGTGCTCGCGGATGGCGCGCACGTAGTCGCGTTGCCCGGGCGTCTTCGGGATGACCGGCGGCTTGCGCGGCGAGCAGACGATGCGCTCGGCGGCGAGTTCGGTGATGCTGGTCGGGGTTGCGCCTTCCTCGGCGGTTTGCAGGGCGTAGCGGAACTCCTGTTTGCCGATGACCGCGCCCCCGCGGCGGGCCTCGTCGAGTTCGGTGAAGACCTGCGCGGCGCGGGCGGTCTTGGCTTTGTCACCTTCGATGCGGATCCACCCTTCGCGCGCGGCCACCTGCACGCCGAGGCGCTGTTCCAACTCCCGGAGCAAACGCTCGTCGTTGTGGTAGAGCGCGGAGGCGGCGCGGGCGTTGTCGAAATGGAGCGTTGTGCTCTCCATCAAGCGATTATTTCCGCTGGAACCCGTAGACCAGCGCCCAGCCGGTGCGTTCTTCCGGCGAGGAGGTGATTTCGACGATGACGTTGTAGGTTCCCGTCGAGCGGGGCTTGATTTCGGCGTAGGCGAAGCGCCCCCGCTGCCACGATTTGCTTTCCGCCAGGTTGCCTTGTGCGTCGTAGATGTTGACGCGCAAGCTGGCGTTGTCCACGTCGGTGGCGAGGAAGAACATGTAGCTGTTGCCGCGGAAAAGCTGGGCGGCCACGCGCTTTTTGTCGCCCGCGCCGAGGTCGCCTCCCCAGGCGTCCTCGCGGATGATCCAGCCGCGCTCGGCGTAGGGATTGGCCGCTTCGTAGGCGAACGAAAGCGCGTCGTCCACCAACGCCCGGGCCGCGGGCGCGGCGAGGAGAAGCGCGAGGAGGGCGGCGGCGGGACGGCGGAAAGCGGGAGCGAAGAGTTTCATGGTCGGCCGGCTTTGGCGCGGATCAAATCCACCATCTGCACCGAGAGGTTGTTGATTTGAGCCACCGTCTCGGGGGTGATGCCGTCGGGCGGGGATTTTTTGATGAGCGGACCGATGCGGCCGAGGGAGCGGCGGATTTCGCCGACCAGCGGCTGGCCGCGCAGGCGCGGGCTCATCCGGTCGAGCTGGCCGCTGAAATAGTCGACCAGCAGCGGCTGGTAGAGGAGTTCGGCCCGGTCGCGGGAGTATTTTTCTTTCACGATGGAGGTGAGGACCTCGGTGCCGCGCAACCAGCCGCCGAGGCTGACCAATTGGGCCAGCTGTTCGTCGTTCAATTCGATCATCGCTTTGTTGACATCCTGCAGCGCGCCGTCGAACTCGCGGCGCACCGCGTTCCATTGGCGTGCGTCGGCTTTCTCGATGATGCTGTTGCTGCGGGCCACCACGGATTTGCGCACGTTGATCGCCTCGGCCAGGGTGAGGACGTTGCGGCCGATTTCCTTCACGCGCTCGCTGTCCTCGGCTTCCACCGCGACAAAACCGTCGGCGATGACCGTGCCGAGCAGAAGGGCGACCTGCGCGCGGTTAGGGCTCGCCGGGTAGCTTTTTTCCGGTCCGAGCTGGGCGCGCCAGTTCGGGTTGCCGAGCTTGTCGAGGACGGAGAAAATTTCGCTGGGCACCGGGACAACGACGTTTTCCACGGTGTCGGCCGGGAATTGCCCCAAGTCGATCGACTTGTCCGGCTTCTGGGCCAGAGCGGGGGAAAGACCGAGCAGCAGGACGAAAAGAAGGCGTGGAATCACGATTGACGGAAATTTCACTTGGGAAGCCCCCGAGATAAAGCATAAAAAGCCAGCGGTGGAACATGTACCCAGCGCCGCGCGCTTGCCGGAAATCATCCGGGCAATGTCCGGTTGCCGTGTTCTTGTCGCGGGCGACCTCATGCTCGACGAGTTCATCTGGGGCAAAGTCTCGCGCATTTCCCCGGAGGCCCCCGTGCCGGTCGTGGCCGTCGACCGGGAGACTTTTTATCCGGGCGGCGCGGCCAACGTGGCCCGCAACCTCCAGGAGTTCACGACGCAGACATCCGTGCTCGGTCTGGCCGGCGAGGATGCGGCCGGCGTCCGCCTGCGCGACCTGCTCGCCGCCGGCGGCATCGGGACCGACGGCGTGGTGACCCGCGCGGGTCCGACCACGGTGAAGACGCGTATCATCGCGCGCACGCAGCAAGTGGTGCGGGTCGATCGCGAGTTGGCCGAACCCGCGGGCCCGGCCCAACGCAAATCCCTGCTCGCCGCATTGGAGGCCGCCCTGCCGGAAACGGATGGCGTCATCCTCGAGGACTACGGCAAGGGATTCTTCGACGAGGAGATGTCGGCGGCGATCATTGACCGCGCGCGCGCCGCGGGTTGCGTGGTGGCCGTCGATCCCAATCCCGGCAACCCGCTCGCCTGGCGCGGCGCGACCGTCATCAAGCCGAACCGGCACGAGGCCTTCGCCGCAGCCGGCCTCCCGTGGAGCGAACCGTCCGCGCCGCCGCTCGAGGACAAACAACTCCTCCGGGTCGGCGAATCGCTCCTCGCCAAGTGGGATGCCGACCAACTGCTCGTCACTTTGAGCGAACTCGGCATGATGCTTTTCACCAAGGACGGCCGGCGCCATCACACCCCGACGCGCGCGCGCGAAGTCTTCGACGTGTCCGGCGCGGGCGACACGGCCATTGCCCTTTACACCCTGGCCCTCTGCGCGGGAGCCACGCCGGTCGAGGCTGCCGAAATCGCCAACCACGCCAGCGGCGTCGTGGTGGGCAAGCTCGGCACGGCCACGCTCACCCCGGACGAACTTCTCGCCAGTTTCCAAAATCATGCCCGCTGAGCGACCGGCCGTTTTTTTCGACCGCGACGGCACTCTCATCCACGAGGTCCACTATTGCGCCAATCCCTCGCAGGTCCGCGCGGTGGAAGGAGCGGCCGAAGCGCTGGTCAAGTTGTCGCAGGCCGGCTTCGCCCTGGTCATCGTGACCAACCAGAGCGGCATCGGCCGCGGCTACTTCACGCACGACGACTACCACCGGGTGCACGAGGAGGTGCTCTGGCAACTCAAGCCCGCCGTGATCACCGGCGCTTACTATGACGAAAGCACGCCGGACCGGCCCAGCGCCCGCCGCAAACCCTCGGCCGCCATGCTCGGGGAAGCCGCCCGCGAGCACGGACTGGATCTCTCGTGCTCATGGATGGTCGGGGATAAGTCCTCGGACGTGGAATGCGGCAGGAATGCCGGGCTACGCACCGTGCTGGTCGAGACCGGTCATGGCAAAGACCATCTCGATTGCGGCGCGGATGCCGTTGTGCCCGACATCGGCTACGCTGCGGATTTCATTTTGCAGGAGACGGCATGTCCGGGGTAACCGCCATCATCCCCGCCCGCTGGGCCTCGACGCGTTTTCCCGGCAAGCCGCTGGTCGAACTCCGCGGCAAGGCGCTCGTCCGGCATGTGTGGGAACGTGCACGGCGCGCCAAACTCGTCGATCGCGTCATCATTGCGACCGACGACATGCGCATCGCCGAGGCCGCCTTTGACTTCGGGGCGGAGGTCGCGCTGACCTCGCCCAAACACCCGACCGGCACGGATCGCCTGGCTGAAGTGGCCAGGAAGCTGAAGTCATCGTCGATTATTCTCAATGTCCAAGGCGACGAACCCGACATCGCGCCCGCGACCATCGACCGTCTTTCGCGCGCGCTGCTGGACGACCCGCGGCTCGGCATGGTCACCGCCGCCAACCCCGTCACCGATCCGGCCGATGTGCACAATCCCAATGTGGTCAAAGTCGTCACCGACCTCGCCGGCCGGGCCCTTTATTTCTCGCGCAGCGTGATTCCGTACGATCGCGACGGCCGCGGAGGCATCGAATACCTCCGTCACCAGGGCATCTACGGCTTCCGCCGCAAGGTCTTGCTCGAGTTCGTGAAGTGGAAACCGACCCCGCTGGAAAAAGCGGAAAAGCTCGAGCAATTGCGCGCCTTGGAAAACGGCGTGTCCATCGGCGTGATCGTCGTGAAGAAGGCCTCCGTCGGCGTCGACATCCCGGAAGACGTGGCCAAAGCCGAGCGCGCGTTGGGTGGTTCGTAGCGGCGGCCGCTGACCGCCGGAACAAAGGTCGTTCGCGAACAAAAGTTTATTCGGTGTCCAAACCTCGGTCGGCCTGCTAGGTTTCTGCCCCCGTGAAAACAATCTTTGTCACGGGCGGGGTGGTGAGTTCTCTCGGCAAGGGCCTGGCGGCGGCCTCGCTCGGCACACTTCTCGAAAGCCGCGGGCTGCGCGTGACGATGGGCAAGCTCGACCCGTATCTCAACGTCGATCCCGGCACGATGAGCCCTTACCAGCACGGCGAGGTCTACGTGCTCGATGACGGCGCGGAGACCGATCTCGATCTCGGGCACTACGAACGCTTCACCGGTTGCGTGCTGGGGCGCCGCAACAATCTGACCAGCGGGCAGGTCTACGAGAATGTCCTGGCCCGCGAGCGTCGCGGCGATTACCTGGGCAAAACCGTGCAGGTCATCCCGCATGTGACGGACGAAATCAAGGCGCGCATCCGCCTGCTCGCCACGCAGGGCGACGCCGACGTGGCCATCATCGAGATCGGCGGCACGACGGGCGACATCGAGGGCCTGCCCTTCCTCGAGTCGATCCGCCAATACCTCCTCGAAGCGGGCGAGGGGAACGCCATGCTTATCCACGTCACGCTCGTGCCGTTCATCAAGGCTGCGGGTGAACTGAAAACAAAACCCACCCAGCAAAGCGTGGCCAAACTGCGCGAGATCGGCTTGCAACCGAAAGTTGTCATCGCCCGCACCGAATACCCGCTCGACGACGAGGTCCGCGAAAAGCTCTCCCTCTTTTCCAATGTTTCCAAGCGCGCGGTCATCGAGGCCCGCGACGTCGAGCACACCATTTACGAACTGCCGCTCATGCTGCAGCAGGAGGGTCTCGATGCGGTCGTTTGCGAGGCCCTGCACCTCGACACGCCCCCGGCCCGCATGGAGGGCTGGGCCAAATTCGTCGAACGGGTGGTGCGTCCGCGCAAACGCGTCCGCATTGCCGTGGTCGGCAAATACATCGAGTTGCAGGACGCCTACAAAAGCATCTACGAGTCGCTGACCCACGCCGGTGCGGCCCACGATTGCGGCATCGACCTCGTGCTGGTCGATGCCGAGGACCTCGGGGCGGCGGGCGGACCGGAGCAGCATTTGCGCGGCGCGGCCGGCATCCTCGTGCCCGGCGGTTTCGGCGACCGTGGGATCGAGGGCAAGATCGCCGCGGCGCGTTACGCCCGCGAGACCGGGACGCCCTATCTCGGCATTTGCCTCGGCATGCAGGTGGCGGTCATCGAATTCGCCCGCCACGCCTGCGGGCACCCCAAAGCCGACAGCACGGAATTCGACCCGGACACGCCCGATCCGGTGATCTACCTCATGGAGGACCAGAAAAACGTGACCGCGAAAGGCGCGACCATGCGGCTCGGTTCCTATCCCTGCACCCTGCGCAAAAACACCGTGGCGCACCAACTCTACGGCGTGTCGGAAATCTGCGAACGCCACCGCCACCGTTACGAGTTCAACATGAAATACAAGGAGAGCATGGAGAAAGAGGGCCTCGTAGTTTCGGGCACCTCGCCCGACGGCACGCTGGCCGAGGTCGTTGAACTGCGCCAGCACCCGTGGTTCATCGCCTGCCAATTCCACCCCGAGTTCCGCTCCCGGCCGCGCGAGCCCCATCCCCTTTTCCAAGGCTTCATCGCCGCGGCACTCGCGCACGTGGCCTGAGCCGGGCGCATGGAGCAGATTTCACCCTTGGTCGACCTCTCGGGATTTCTGTTCACTGCTTGATTCTGCCGAGGCCCGCACTATGAGTGGGGGCTTCACTCATGCCTGACGAAAAGTCCTCTGCCTTGCGCCGCGCCCTGGCCGCACCCGGCCACCTGTTCCTCCGCTGGTGGCGGGAGGCGACGGGTCCGCTGCTGAGCAACGATCATCCCCTTTTGGTCGACGCGCTCCTGCGTCGCCTCTTGGTCTTGTCGCCGGTGCTCCTTCTCATGGTGGCCCTCCTTGGCGCCCTCGGGTTTTATCTTTTCGTCGGCTGGCGGGCGCGGGATCTCACGGCCAAGGCGCTGGCCAGTGTGGAAGCGGGCAGTTTGCCCTTCGCCCGCCGGCAAATTGCCGCGGCGGCGAACTTGCGGCCGGATGATCCGGTCGTACAGCGCGCCCGGGCGGTGATCGAAAGCCGGGTCGGCAACCCGGACGCGGTGGCCATGTGGCAGGAAATGGCCGACACCGGGGTTCTCACCGATGACGAGGTCGACGCCCGTGCGGAGATTATGACAGCGCGCGGCGACGACGGGCAATTTGCCGCCGCACTGGCCGCCTTGGAGGCGCAGGGTGGGGCCGGCCGCGCGGCCGAATTGCGCTCCTTCCGCAGTCTGCGCGGCGGCGATCTGGAGCAAGCCATCGCCCAAGCACGCACCGCTGCCACCTTGTCCGACGAACCCCGCCTGCGCCTGCGGCTCATCCAGCTGCTGGCCGTCCGGCATGGTCTCTTCCTCTCCGATCGTGCCAAGGCCGGGCCGCGTGATCTGGCCGCCGCGGCGGAAATGATCGCTCTGATCGACGGTCTGGCCGGCACGCCGTCGGGCGACCAGGCGTTGGCCATCGGCCTGGAGGCCCCCTATTTTCCGGCGCGCAAGAAAGCCGAGTGGGCCGAAGCCGCTTGGCGCAATCCGATCGATGCCAACCCTGCGCTCCTCCTCGCCGCCGAATTCCTCGCCGTCTCCGGGGCAGAAAGTGCCGAATCGCTTCGCGACAAACTGCAGGGCCTCTATGTCGGCGCGCCTTTGCCGCGCCGCGCCGCCTTCGCCCAGTGGATGCTGCGACGCGGCATGAGCGAGCAGGTGCTCGTCACGGTGTCGGCCAAGAACGCGGCGGAGGACGAAGCGATGTTCCGTCTCCGCGCATCGGCTCTCGGTTCGCTCGGCCGCTGGGAGGAAGTCTTGCGCTTGGCCGAGACGCCGGACGAGGCGGCAAGCAACACGCCAAGCAACACGACGGCCGGGATACCCGAGTCGGCGCGCCTTCTGGTCAGATCCCGTGCGGCGCGCGAGCTCGGACGCCCGGGGGAAGCCGACGAATTGATCCGCACGGCGCTGCGGACCTCGGCGGCCGAAGGCCGTTTCGGTCAAGCCGTCGAGTTGGCCGACCTGCAGGGGCTGCGCGCCCTGGCCGACGAAGCCATCGTCGATCTGTGCGGCGAGGCGGACAAGGCCGATGGCGCCTTCGGCCTGGCCCGCGACCGGTTCGGGCGGCGCGGGCAATTCGCCACGCTCGATCAGGCCCACGCCGCGGCGCGCCAGTCCTCGCCGGACGCGAAGTCCGTGCGGGTTTACGAGCGCTACCGGGAAATTCTCGAGGGAAAAAACCTGGACCTTTCCGTCACGGCCGAAGCCGTGGCTGCTGCTCCGACCGATGTCGGCACGCGCTTCAACCACGCGCTGGCCTTGCTCAAAGCGGGGCAGGCGACGGAGGCACTTGCGGTCTTCGACGACCTTGACGTCATCGTCGATCAATTGCCCCCCGGCCTGCGTGCCGTGAGCGCCGCGGTGCTTCATGCCTCCGGCGACCTGAACTCGCTTGTGCTGGTCCGAGATATCGACCCCGACCTGCTCACCCCCGAGGAATACGCCCTCATTGCCCCGCTGCGCCATACGAGGCCCTGACCGGACCACGCTCTCCGGCCAGATTGCTCAGGCGGCCGGCCAGCGGCCCGCGATGATGAGGGCGCAGAGGACGAGCACCGAGAGGGCCGGCACGGCTCTCTTGAACGGGTCGCCCACTTTGACATGCATAGCCAGCGCCCCGGCCATGAGCACGGCGACCAGCATGGCGGCGGGCAGCACCAAGCCGGAGAGGACGGGGAGTAACCCGCCGAGCAGGGCAAAAGCGGATGCCACTTTGAGAAATCCCACGAGGTAACATGACCACGCGGGCAAACCATAGGCGGCAAACTCCTCCCGCATGTTGGCCGCGGCGCGGCCGCGGTAGGCAGTGGACTTGTTGAAACGCAGCAGCCACACATTGAGCAGGCCGCAGCCGACGATGATCTGGCAGATTGGGACGAGGGTTTTCATGGTTCGATGAACGGCTGTCAGCCGTGGAGCCGGACAGTTTTGATCACGGATGGCACCGGGGAGCAAGACATCATCGTGCGGCGGCAAGGTGAAGACTGCGCTCCCTCCATGCATCGGCGGTTCCCCTTCTTCTCCGTGCTGGCCATGGATTGAGGGAAAGGTGAGAGTGCCCGCGTGTCCGGTCTCGACCTTCTCATCGCGCTGTCCGCGGCGGGCTTCTTGTTTTACGGGCTGGCCTGTTTGTTCTCGCCCAAGCTGGTGGCGGAATTCCAACGCTACCGCTTGGCGCGCTTCCGCGCCTTGGTCGGTTCGCTCGAGGTGGCCGGGGCACTCGGCCTCGTCGCGGGCTGGTGGTTCCCGCCGCTGCAAATCGCGGCGGCGGCCGGACTTTTTGTCCTCATGCTCTGCGGTCTGTGGGCCCGTTGGCGTATCCGCGATACATGGTCAGCCATGCTCCCGGCCCTCGTTCTGGCCGTGATCAACCTGGTCATCGTCTTCCTCTCCATTGCCGGACGCTGAGTGCGTTCGTCGCCAAAGGTCCGCGCCCCTTCCTCCGATGTGGCAGGGTGCGCTGCGGTGTGTTAAACGTGCAGACATTCCATGGATCTTGCCGCGCTTTTTTCCGATGCCTTGACGCTCAATTCGCTCGCCACCCTCGCTTTGCTCGTCGGGCTGGAACTGGTGCTGGGCATTGACAATGTGCTGGTCATTTCCATCGTGGTCTCGCGCTTGCCGGCGCACCAGCGCGACCGGGCGCGGATTCTCGGGCTGTTCATCGCGCTGGTGGCGCGTCTCGTTTTCGTGGCCGGGGCGTTCTGGCTGGTGCATCTCACTGATCCGATTGTGGCGGGCTTTCCGTTTTCTTGGCGCGACGTGGTGCTCATTGCGGGCGGATTGTTCCTGCTGTGGAAGGCGGTGCGGGAGATCCATCATGTGGTGGAGTTGAAGGACGAGCATGGCGGCGGTCAGGCGGTGGCGGGTTTCGGGTCAGCCATTGTCCAGATCGTGCTGCTCGACATGGTGTTCTCGCTCGATTCGGTCATTACCGCGGTCGGTCTCACCCCCAATTTGTTGATCATCGGCTTCGCCGTGATTGCCTCGTTCCTCGTGATTCTTGCCTACGCCAAGACGATCGGGGATTTCATCATGCACCGTCCGGCGCTGAAGATTCTCGCGCTGGCCTTTCTGGTCACGATCGGCGTGACTATTTTCCTCGAGGGCATGCATCAGCACGTGGCCAAGGCTTACATTTATTTGCCGATGGGATTCGCGCTGCTCGTCGAGTTGCTGCAGATGCGCCACGATACGAACAGGCGCCGGGTGACGGGCGTGCGCGGTGAGGGGATCGAACCCCCGACCAACTCGGTGTAAGCGAGCCGCTCTACCGCTGAGCTAACCGCGCTGAAACGGTGGACCACGAAACGCCCCGTAGTCTTGAGGAAGCTTAGCATCGACGGCCCGCCGCGCCCAGACGGAAAGGCCCATCGCGTTCAGATGCGGCGCACCGCGATTTTCCGCCAGTGGGCGCGGTCGGCGGCGCCCGTGAAGGTGGCCTCCTGCTCCCGGAGGCGACCGGCCGTGGCGACCGCTCGCCCGGCGACCAGAACTTCGTTCATGGCCGCGGGCGAGGTGACGGAGCGCACTTCGGCGAAGTTTTCGCGCAGCAGCCGGCGGGTCGCCGTCTGGGTGGTGCGGTGACCCGGACCGGTCACGAGATTGACGGCCAGCACCCCGCCCGGTGCGACGCAGCGGCGCAGGTTATCCAGCAGCGAGCGGTCCATGGCCTGCGGACGGAATACGTCGGTGCGTCCGGCCAGGTAGATGTCGTCGATGACCACGTCGAAGGTGCGACGGTTTTTTTCCAGCCAGCGGTAAGCATCGCCAATCACGATCTCAATGCGGGTGTCGTCGAGCGCCATGTGTCGACGGGCGAGCGCGATGATTTCGCGGTCGATATCAATTGCAGTGAGACGGCAGTCAGGCAGTAGATGGCGCAAAGTGCGGAAAGTTGTGCCGCCGGCCAAGCCGAGCATGAGCACCGACCGGGGTTGGTCGCGGTGTCCGAGCAGCGCGGCCGCAGCCAACATATCCCAGACCAAGCCGGTGAGAAAACGGTGGGAGTGGTGGAACGCATGCACCGCGCCCTCCACGCGGAATTCCGTGGCCAGAGCAGACCTCCAGATTTCCAAGTTTTGATGCGCAGTCTGCACGACGAACGTGCGACGCATGTGTGCCGGACGGACTTTTTCGCTCCGGCTCTTCATTCCGGTGCCACGGTATGCGGAACTGGGTCAATCGCGGGCGTGGAGATCTTTTTTCGCCAGACGTGCAGACGGCGGAACACGGTCAGGGCGAGGAGGCGCGCGTGGATGCACACGAGCAGAAAGTTGTCCCGTCCGTAGCGGAAGTGGCTAATGCCCTGGCGCGCGTAGCGAATTGGCGTCGGCAGGTCGATGCAGTAGATTCCTCGCTGCGCGAGGAGGATGCCGGTCATGGTTTCAAAATCGAAACCGCGGCCGAGTGGTGTGGCGCCAAGGGTGCGCGTGGTGGCGTCGAGCGGATAAACCCGAAATCCGCAGAGTGAATCGCGGGGACCTTCGCCGCTTGTCGCGAGCCCGGCCCAGAAATTGGCCACGCGATGTCCGATCACCCGAATGCGCGGAGCGTCCGGACCGAAGACGGGAACTCCGGAGATGAGCGCATCCGGGTTTGCGAGGGACGACGCCATGAAGCGGGCAATGTCCGCGGCGCGATGTTGTCCGTCCGCATCGAAGGTGGCTGCATGGGTGAATCCGTTTTCGATCGCCCAGCTAAAACCGGCGAGCACTGCGGCGCCTTTACCTTGGTTCGTCGGCAGATGCAGGATATGCAGACCGTCAGTCGGCGGAAGCCCGTCGCTGCCGTCAGTCGAACCGTCGATCACAACAATGACCGGTCGCCAGCAAGCCATGACGTCGCGCACGGTCTGCGCGAGGAGCGGGCCGCTGTTGTAGCTCGGGATGACAACGCACCGGCGCGGATCGATCGGAACCGGCAGCGTGTCGGGCATGTTATGCCCCGTGCTGTTTTTTGTCCCCGACCCAATCGAAATGGAAAAATTCCCCCTTCGGCTGGTCGGTGCGCTCGTAGGTGTGGGCGCCGAAATAGTCGCGCTGGGCTTGGAGCAAATTCGCGGGCAAACGTTCCGAGCGGTAGCTGTCGAAGTAGGCGAGCGAGGCGCTGAAGGCCGGGGTCGGCAGACCGGAGAGCACGGCGTCGGAAACAATCTTGCGCCAGTGGGACTGCGTGCGCTCGATGACGTCTTGGAAATACGGATCGAGCAGCAGATTGGGCAAGGCCGGATCACGGTCGAACGCTTCTTTGATCCGCTGCAGGAAACGCGCGCGGATGATGCAACCGCCACGCCAGATCATGGCGATCTCGCCGAAGTGGAGCGGCCAGTTTTGCTCCGCGGCCACCGCGCGCATGAGGGCGAAGCCCTGCGCGTAGGAGCAGATTTTCGAGGCGTAGAGCGAGTCGCGGACCGCGTCGATCAGTTCCTGCTTGTCGCCGGGGAAATGCGGTTGCGGTCCTTTGAGGATTTTCGAGGCGGCGACGCGTTCTTCTTTCAGCGCGCTGATGCAGCGGGCGAAGACGGCTTCGGAAATGGTCGAGATGGGAATGCCGGCGTTGAGTCCGTCGGTCACGGTCCATTTGCCGGTGCCTTTTTGTCCGGCGCGGTCCTGGATGACATCGACAATGGGCGCGCCGGTCACCGGGTCTTTCACCGCGAGGATGTCGGCTGTGATTTCGATGAGAAAGGAATCGAGGTCGCCGGTATTCCAATCGGCGAAGGCTTTTTGCGTTTCCTCGATGGAGAGTCCGAGTCCGTGGCGCAGGATGTTGTAGGCCTCGCAGATCAGCTGCATGTCGCCGTATTCGATGCCGTTGTGGACCATCTTGACGAAATGGCCGGCGCCGTTGGGTCCGATGTAAGTGGTGCAGGGTACCCCGCCGGCGATCGGCTTGCCGGGGGCGGCGCCTTCGAGCGGCTTGCCCGTCTTGGCATCGACCTTGGCCGCGATGGCGTTCCAGATGGGAGCGAGTTCTTTCCACGAGGATTCGGCGCCGCCGGGCATGAGCGAGGGGCCGAAGCGGGCGCCTTCTTCACCGCCGGACACGCCGGAGCCGATGAAGCGCAGGTTTTTTGCGGTGAGTTCCTTCTCGCGGCGGATGGTGTCGTTCCACAGCGCGTTGCCGCCGTCGATGATGATGTCGTCCTTGTCGAGCAAGGGCACGAGGTTGTCGATGACCGCGTCGGTTGCTTTGCCGGCCTGGACGAGGATGACGATTTTGCGCGGGTGCTGGATCGAGGCGACGAAGTCTTCGAGGGTCAGCGCGGCATGGAGTCCACCCGGGGTGCCGGGATGCTTTTTGACAAATTCCTCGGTCTTCGAGGTCGTGCGATTGTAGACCGAAATGCGGAAGCCGTGGTCGGCGATGTTCAGCGCGAGGTTCTGACCCATGACGGCGAGGCCGATGAGACCGATGTCGGAAAGTTCTTTGCTCATAAGACGAGAGCGCCATGAGCCTAGCGGCAGGAAGGGCTTGGGGCCAAGTGGATTGCGGGGGGAGGTAGGGACGCGCGGCTCGCGCGTCCGTTTCAGAACGATCGGACGAGCGGGCCGCTCGTCCCTACCTGACGGAGAAGGCGCGGGCGTCGGGACCCCCAGCCTCGTTGCAGAGTCCCGCCGCGCGGGTCCGACCATAGGAGCCAGGGCCATGCCGCGGCGTCGTCGACAAGGCCGGCGCGAACTGGATTCGCGAGGACGTAGTTGAACTTTTCGGTCGCGCTTTCGTCGGCGCGGAGGCGGTGTTCGAAGAAATCGCGCTGCCATGTGATGCGCAGATGTTTTGCGGTCCACGCTTTCCAAGATTTGATGACGTGCTGGATGCCCTTGGTTTGCTGCGGGAAGGAGAGCAGCGCGTGGATGTGGTCCGGCATGAGGAGAAAGAGTTGGATGAACCACTGATTGGACTCGTGGCGGAAGGCAGCGCTTTGCACAAGGCCGGGGGCCGTTGCATCGGTGCACAACTGGTTTTTGCCGCGCGGCAGGCTGTTGATGGTTATGAAGTAAACCTCGGCGGAGGGATCGATCCATAGGGGGATCTCATGCGGCAGGTTCCGGCGGGACGGAAACAAGGGTGGTTCCGGATGCGGCATTGCCCCCGAAATTAGGAGCCGACGGCGAAGGATACAAGGTAGGGACGCGCGGCTCGCGTGTCCGTTTCAGAACAATCGGACGAGCGGGCCGCTCGTCCCTACCTCTGGCGGCGGAGTCGGGGTTTGACC
>JBBECM010000004.1:0-9055 GCA_040881855.1 Chthoniobacterales bacterium
GTCCGAGCCGGGTGCGCACTTCGGTGCGCTCGTGTCCGTCGACCGTGGGGTAGCGACGCAGCCCGATGACCCAGAGGATTTTTTTGTCCTGCCTCTTGAGGATGCCGCGGTTGATGAGTCGTTCGAGTGCGGGCTGCTCGATCTCCTGCTGGCGGTCGGCCAGCACGGAGAGCCAGGAGGCGACAGAGCGCGGATTTTTTTCCGCGGCGACGAGGGCGAGCCAGGGGTCGAGCAGGGGGTCGCCGGTGGGTGAGGCATCAAGCAGGGTCAATTGTTGCGCATCGGTGTCGATCTTGCCCGCGATGGCCAGATCGGCCAGCACGGCCCCGGCCAGGCCGTAGCCCAATGCGGTGACGGGCAAAGGCAATTGCGCCCCGGTTTTGTCGTCCAAAGCGAGGAGGACTATTTCCTCGGTGAAGGTGAGTTGTTGCATGGTCTCAGGCGGTGGCGGATTCCAGGTCGTCATGGATCTCAAGCACGTCAAGAAATCCGGAGATGCCGAAAATTTCGCGCAGTGGCGGCGTGAGCGAGGCGAAGCCGCAACGTCCGCCGACCGTCTTCAGTTTTTTCGCCGTGGCGAGGAAGACGCGCAGTCCCGCGCTGCTGGCGTATTCGATGCCGGAGCAATCGAACACCATATGTTGCGGGCCGGTGGCGAGGAGCGCGGCCACTTTCTCTTCGACGGCCGGAGCAGCCAGACCGTCGAGACGGCCCTGCAAGGCCAGGACCGGGGTCCCGTTGACAACCGAGGCAGAAATCTCCATAGCGAGGAGTGTGGGGAGCAAACGGGACGAGATCAACCGTAGCTTTTGCTGAATTTCTTTTTGTCCTCTTCCGTGGCGGGTGGCGTCTCCGCAAGCGGCGGTATGGCTGCCGGTTGCGCCGCCGTGGCGCCGGTCGCCGGCCGACCGGTTTCGACGAAGGCCAGCTGCAAATCGGCCAACACCTTGGTCAGAATATCCTCCTCTTCTTTGGTCAGATTGCCGCGTGTCTTCTCGCGGATCATTTCGAGCTGGTCGATGAAGATACGGGCCACCGGAAGATTCGGCTCCAGCGGTTTGCCGTCCGGTCCGGGGATCTGCCCGAGCATCAGGGCAATCTGCTGTGCCTGCATGAGAACGAATTCGATGAACCGGCGGGTCATCTCGCCGGACTGTTGGGAGTATTGCACTTCGGCCATGGGAATCTTTTACGCCCGCCCGCCCCCGATTGCAATTTTCCCCATCTTGGAGCGGCCGTCGGTAACCGCCCGTGCCTGCCAAACGGAAGGGGTCCGGTGGTCCGGTCCGCCGCTCCAAGTTCAGGCAACGGGGGCCGCGGCCGGCGTGACCAAAACCGTTGCCCGGCAGGGCTCGTGGAAATACTTCCGCGCCACCGCGCGGACTTGCTCGAGCGTGACCGCGTTGATCTCCGCGGCGCGGTCCGCGTGATGCCCCGCCCCGAGGCCGTAGAGCTCGTCCACCGCCACGACATGCGCGAAGGCTTCGAGCGACTGGTTGCGGATCGCTTCGCTCCCGATCAACTTCTTCTTGGCCCGGGTCAATTCGGCCTCGGTCAGACCGTTCCCCGCGAGCGAGGCAATCTCCTCGTCGAAATTTTTCCGCACTAGATCAACCTTGGCCGGATCGGTGCCGAGGTAAAAAGTGAAAATGCCCGGGGCAAAGCCCATCATCTGCGAGGCGCCGACAAAATAGGCCAAGCCGAGTTCCTCGCGGATGCGGTGAAAGAACCTCGAGGCCATGTCGCTGCTCGCCGTGTCGATCAATTCGAGGGCGACACGATCGGGGCTGAGCGCATCGGCCCCGCGGAAGCCGGCCATGAGGACGGCCTGCTGTTTGGGTTCGTGCGCCACCACCTCGACCGCTTTGGTCAGAGCCGGGGCGACGGGAGGATCGGTCATGAGCAGGGTGCCCTCGCACAGCCCGCCGAACATTTCCTCCGCCATGGCCCGCACTTCGTCCACGGACACATCTCCGAAGACGGCAAGGACGCCGTTCTTGGCCGTGACGCATTCGTCACGCAAGGCCAGCAAGTGCTCGCGGGTCAGGGCCGCGACCGAGGCAGCGGTTCCGCTCGAGCGCAGGCCGTAAGGATGGTCGCCGAAAACGGCCCGCCGCATGGCATGCCTCGCCACGGCGGTGATCTGCTCGTCCTCGGCTTTGATCGAAGCAATCTGGTCTTCTTTTTCCCGCTCGATTTCCTCCTCCGGAAAGACGGCGTGGGTGAGGACGTCGGAGAGAATATCCATGCCCAGATGCAGGTCCGGCTTCATCACCTCGACGGAAACGTTGAAGCTGTTGTTGCCGGAGTCGGCACGGATCTGTCCGCCCACGGCTTCAATTTCGTCGTTCAATTGCTCGGCGCTGCGGCGTTGCGTGCCTTTGACCAGCGTGCGCGCCGCGAGGGCGGTCACGCCATTGGTCGCGGCCGTCTCGGCGAGGAGTCCGCCGCGGAAGACGGCGACCAGATCGACCAGCGGGAGTTTCTGGTCCGCGCAGACCAGCATGCGCAAGCCGTTGGGCAGGGTGAAGCGGTCGATGCGCCGCGCGCCGGCCGCGGGTGCTTCGCCGGTCGCGCGGGCCAGCGAACCTTTCGGGTTGAGCGAGGTGATGGTGGCCTTCGAGCCGGTGAGGTAGCGGCGCGCCACGCGTTGCAGGTCGGCGGCTTCGACCCGGCCGATGTGCCCGAGGTATTCCGAGCCGAGGTCCGGATTGCGGGCCAGCAACCAGCTGCCGCCGATGTCGGAAGCGCGGCCGCGGGCGGTCGAGAGATTGTTCAGTTGGTCGGCCAGGATGCTTTTGCGCGCTTTGGTCACCTCGGCACCGGACGCGGGTTGCTCGCGGTAGCGGGTGACAATGTCCAGCACGGCCTCCTCCGCCTCGATGCGTTTTTCCGGATCGCAGAGAAAGTCGATGCCGAAGAGCCCCATTTCTCCGGCCATGTAGGAATAGGCCGAGATGTGGTGGACGAGATTCCTCTTCTCGCGCAGCTCGAGGTGCAGCGGCGTGCTTCGCCCGCCCCCCAGCACGGTGGCCAACACATCGAGCGCTGCGGTGTCGGGGTGGGTGACCGGCGGGATGTGCCAGACGAGGGAGCAACGGGTCAGCTCGGTCTCGAATTCCTCGTGCGCCTCGCGCCGTCCGAGCTGCGGCGGTTCGTGCGGGATGAAAAGCGGCGGCTGGGCCTGGCGTGGGGCGGACCCGAAATGTTTCTCCGCCCCGGCAAAAACCCCGGCAGGATCGACGTCGCCGGTCACGACGAGGAACATGTTCTCCGGCGTGTAGCGTGCGCGGTAGTAAGCGGCGAGGTCGTCGCGGGTCAGGCGGTTGAATACCTCGAGGTGACCGATGATCGGATGCCGGTAGGGGCTGGCGCTGAAAGCGGTCGAGAGCATCAGCTCGGTGCTCATGCGGTTCGGATCGTCGAAGCCCATGGCGAATTCTCGGCGGATGACCTCCTGTTCTTTGGCGAACTCCCCGGCGGGCAATGTCGAGTGAAGGGTGGCATCGGCCAGCAATTCCATCGCGGTGGCCGCGCCATCGGCCGGCACGTCGATCCAGTAGACCGTGCGGTCGAATGAAGTGTAGGCATTGACATAGCCGCCCGCCTCCTGCACGGCGCAGGCGATTTCGTTGGGTCCGCGCTTTTCCGTGCCCTTGAAAATCATGTGCTCGAGCAGATGCGACAATCCGGCGCCGAGCCACTGGTCCTCGTGGATGCTGCCGCTTTGCACCCAGACCTGCACACTGGCCACCGGGGCGGAATGGTCGGGCTCGACCAGCACGTTGAAACCGTTGGGCAGGACGCGGGTCTGGGTGCGTCCGCGGGCCAGCGCGGCGGCGGCGGGGTCGGGGTGGGGCAGGAAGTTTTGCATGGCGGGACGGCGCGGCGGCCGGCTGCGTCAGTTGGCCTCCTGCGCGACTTTGCGGGAGCGCGGGGTGCGGCGGGAGGGTTTCTTTTCGACCGGACGGAAGGGCGCGACGAAAGCTTCCTCGAAGCTGAAGCGGTTTTCGAAATCCTCGATGCGGTCGTCGTCGGCGCGGCCGAAGACCCCGGCTTCGATCAGGTTGAACACCATGCGGCCCACGTCACCCGTGGAGCGGACGCCCCAGTATTCGAGAACGGTGAGTCCCATCGGACCGAATTGCTGGAGCGAGTATTCGCGGAAGCCGCCGAGGAGTTCGTTGGCCGAGACGTGGGTGGATTCGGCGCGCGACTTGCGGCGTTTTTTTTGGGTGAACTCGAGCGCTTCGCGCAGGAAGCCGTAAGCTTCCTTGCTATAGCGCGGGTCGCGGGTCACCACCTGGTCGAGCGTCTCGTGAAAAGCGGGTTTTTGCATGGGTCAAGGAGCTTGCGCCGTTTCCGCCACCGCGGCCTCCGTCTCCCGCGTCTCCCGCCAGTGCTTGATCCCAAGCCCGGCAAGGAAAGCCGCGAGGATGAAGACGACGAGTTGCCGTTCCTGGCGCGTCAGCCTGAACATCGAAAGACCATAGTGGACCATGAACCCCCCGCAAGCAAGCCGCTGCATCGACGTGCCGACTGTGCCATGATACCGGCATGGCCGACCGCAGCAACCCGCCGTCCGACGGTCTGTCCGGTCTCGTCGAGCGCGTGACTTTTCACAACGAGGACACCGGCTTCGCCGTGCTCAAAGTGAAAGTGCAGGGCCGCCGCGACCTCGTTGCGGTGGTCGGCACGGTCGCCGCGGTCTCGCCCGGGGAGTGGATCACCGCGGAAGGCCGTTGGGAAAGCAACCGAGACCACGGGATGCAATTGCGCGCCACCGAGATCCGCTGCCAAGCCCCCACCTCGTCGCAGGGGATCGAAAAATACCTCGGCAGCGGACTGATCAAAGGGATCGGTCCGGTCTACGCCAGGAAGATGGTGGCCAAATTCGGGGAGAAAATTTTCGACGTCATCGAGAAGTCATCCGCCCGCCTGCAGGAAATCGAGGGCATCGGGGAAGGGCGGCGCCAGCAAATCAAAGCCGCTTGGGCCGAGCAGCGCGTGGTGCGCGACATCATGGTCTTTCTCCACAGCCACGGCATCAGCACGAGCCGCGCCCTGCGCGTTTTCAAACTTTACGGCGAGGAGGCCATCTCGCGCGTGC
Organism: Chthoniobacterales bacterium; assembly: GCA_040881855.1. Taxonomy (GTDB): domain Bacteria; phylum Verrucomicrobiota; class Verrucomicrobiia; order Chthoniobacterales; family JACTMZ01; genus JACTMZ01. The sequence goes on from JBBECM010000004.1 coordinate 5,111, forward strand.
GGGCCAATCCTTACCTGCTGGCCCGCGACATTCCGGGCATCGGGTTCAAATCCGCCGACGCGGTGGGCGAGAAACTCGGTTTCGGCCACGATTCCATCCTGCGGGCCCGCGGCGGACTGCAGCACATCCTCGCCCGGGCGACCGGCGAAGGACACACCGGGTTGCCCCGGGAAGTGCTGCTCGCCCAGGCGGCCGAACTTCTCGGGGTCGGCGAAGACATTGTCTCCGGCGCTTTGCAACGCGAGGTCGCCGACGGCCAGCTGGTTGGCGAAGACATCGCCGGTCAAACCATCATGTTCCTGCCGTCCTTGCGCGCGGCCGAGATGACCATCGCGGCGACCCTGCAACGACTCGCCTCGCAACCGGCGAAGCTCCCGGACGTCGATTTCGACAAGGCGCTCGGTTGGGTGCAAGAAAAGACCGGCAAGCTGCTCTCCCCCAGCCAGACGCAGGCCTTGCGCACCGTCCTCGGCGCGCGCGTGGCGGTCATCACCGGCGGCCCGGGCGTGGGCAAAACGACTCTCCTCGACAGCGTGTTGAAAATTCTCGCCGCGAAAAAAGTCCGCTTCCAACTTTGCGCGCCGACCGGACGTGCGGCCAAGCGCATGGGCGAATCAACCGGGCACCGCGCCCAGACCATCCATCGGTTGCTCGAATTTCTCCCGAGCGGCGGATTCAAACGCGGGCCGAAGCACCCCCTCGATACCGATCTTGTGGTGGTCGACGAATTTTCCATGGTCGACGTGCCGCTCATGGCCTCTCTGTGCCGCGCCCTGCCGCCGGAGGGATCGTTGCTCCTCGTCGGCGATCCGGACCAACTGCCCAGCGTGGGTCCGGGCTCGGTGCTTTCCGACCTGCTGGTCAGCGGCGCGGTGCCGTCCGTGCGCCTGACGGAAATCTTCCGCCAAGCCGAGTCCAGCCGCATCGTGCGCGCGGCCCACGATGTCCGGCACGGACGCATCCCGGAGGAAGCGGTGGAAAAGGGCGCCGATTTCGCCTTCCTCCATCGCGAGGAACCGGAGGAAATCGCCCGCCTTGTGCTGCGGCTGGTGCGGGAGGAAATTCCCAAGCGGCTCGGACTCGATCCGGTGCGCGACGTCCAGGTGCTTGCCCCGATGCACCGCGGGAGCCTCGGGATCAGGGAACTGAACACCAAGCTGCAGGCCGCGCTCAACCCGCCGCGGGCCGACCGTCCGGAAATCGAGCGTTTCGGGACGAAATTCCGCACCGGCGACAAAGTCCTGCAAACGCGCAACAACTATGACAAAGAGGTGTTCAACGGCGACATCGGACGCGTGGCCGCCATCGATGTGGACGCGCGCGAGGTCGGGATCGACTTCGATGGGCGCCGCGTGATTTACGAATTCGGCGAACTCGACGAGGTGGAACCGGCCTACGCCATCAGTATCCACAAGAGCCAGGGTTCCGAGTTTCCCGCCGTGGTCATCCCGCTGGCCATGCAGCACTTCCTCCTCCTGCAACGCAACCTGCTTTACACCGGCATCACGCGCGGCAAGCAGCTAGTCGTCGTGGCCGGACAGCGCAAAGCGCTGGCCACCGCGGTGCGGCAGAACGACACGCGCAAACGGCACGGGGGTTTGCTCGCGCGGTTGGGTGGGGGATAGTGGCATGGGCATCTTGCCCGTGATGTCCGGAGGTCATCGGCAGGATGCCGATGCCACTTTTACTCCTCCGTCGTGTCCGCGAGGTAGTCCTCCACCGCGAGGAGATTTTTCTCCCCGGCGCGCTGCACCAGTCGCAGGAATTGATCGGCGGAGGAAATTTCTTCGACCTGTTCGGTGACGAACCATTGCAGCACGGCCGCCGTGGCGTGGTCTTTTTCCTCGATGGCCAGGTCCATGATCCTGTTGATCGATTTGGTCACCGCCATCTCGCTGTCGAGGGCGGCCTGGGCGGCCGCTTCGGACGATTTGTAAGTGTGCGGCTGGGCGGGGATTTCCGGGATTTGCACGCGTCCGCCGGCATCGAGCACATAGCGGAGGAATTTGTGCGCGTGCTCGCGTTCCTCGCCGGCCTGTTTGAAGAAACGTTTGGCCGCCTGCGGCAGGGCTTCGGCCTCGAAGTGCGCGGCCATGGCGTCGTATTTCATGGCCGCGGCGAATTCCATTCCGATTTGCGCGTTGAGCGCCTTCTGCATTTTGGCGGAGATCATCATGTGAAGAACATACGCACATGGTGCGATTCTGGCAAAGTAGAAGCGCCGTCCCCGGCGCTTAACCCCGGACGGCAAGCGGCGGGGACGCCGCTTCTACTCTTCAATCCACCGGAATCCCGGGCACGGTCAGAGCTTGCCCGTTTTCCTTCGGTCCGAGTTTCAACAGGTAAGGTCCCGCGGCTCCGGCCCACTGTTCGGCCGAGGGATATTGCGCAGCGGAATCTTTGCCGAAGCAGGATTGCAGCATGTCCGTGTTGATGATGCCGGGATTGAGGGTGACGGCGGAGAGGCCTTTGGGGATTTCCTGGGCGAGGGCTTGGGTCATGCCCTCGATGGCCCATTTGCTCGCGCAGTAGGCCGAGACCTGGGCCGAGGTCGAGCGTCCCCAACCGGAGCTGAAATTGACGACCACGCCCGTGGCGCGATGGATCATCGCGGGAAGAAAATGGCGCAGGACATGGGCGGTGCCCTTGATGTTCACGTCGATGACGGAATCGAATTCGTGCACGGGGATTTCCCAGAGCGGGGCGTTGCCGGCCATGACCGCCGCGTTGTTGACCAGCAGGTCGGGGGCACCGAAATGGGCGAGGACATCGCAGGCCCAGACGCGGACAGCATCATGGTCCGAGACATCGACCGCGGCGAAATGATGGAGTGGTCCGTGTTCTGCGCGGAGTTCCCGGACGACTTCCTCCGATCGCGCGCAGCCGGCCACCCGGTGGCCTTGGGCCAGGTAGTATTCGGCAAGCGCGCGTCCGCAGCCCCGGGAAATGCCGGTGATGACGATGTTACGGCCGGCTTTTTTCATCATTTGCAGCGGCGGTCTATGACCGTCGGTGCCTTTTCATCCCGAGTTTCCGGCGGTCACAGACCGCCGCTACAAGCAGAGGATGCTTTTTTACCCTCCAGCGGATTGAAATCCGCCGCATGATACGAGCTGCGCACGAGCGGTCCGCTGGCCACGTGGGTGAAGCCTTTGTTGCGGGCGATGTCCCCGTAGAGATTGAAAACTTCCGGCCGGATGTATTCGACGACCGGCAAGTGCTGAGGGGTGGGGCGCAGGTATTGGCCCATGGTCAGGACTTCGACGCCGTGCTCGCGCAGGTCATCCATCGCTTGGAATACCTCCGTCTCGGTCTCTCCGAGTCCGAGCATGATACCGCTTTTTGTGGTGATGTGCGGGCTGAGTTCCTTGGCGCGGGCCAGGAATTGAAGGGACAATGTGTATTTCGCGCGCGAGCGCACGACCGGCGTGAGGCGTTCGACCGTCTCGATATTGTGGTTGAAAATATGCGGTGCGGCATCGAGCACGGTGCGCAGGGAATCATCCTTGCCGTTGAAATCGGGAACGAGGACTTCGATGATGATCGATGCGTCGCGTGCGCGGATCGCCCCGATGGTCTGCGCGAAATGCAAGGCTCCGCCGTCCGGCATATCGTCGCGGGCCACGGCGGTGATGACCACGTGTTTCAATTTCATCCGCATGACGGCCTCGGCCACACGTTGCGGTTCGTCCTGTTCAAGGGCGAACGGCTTGGCCGTGGTCACCGCGCAAAATCCGCAGGCGCGCGTGCAGCGGTCGCCGGCGATCATGAAGGTGGCCGTCCCCTGGCTCCAGCACTCCCAGCGGTTCGGGCATTGCGCGCTCTCGCATACCGTGTGCAGGCGGAGGTCGGAGACGAGGGCCTTGGTCGAGAAAAAGACCGGGTTCGAAGGCAGGCGGACTTTGATCCAGTCCGGCTTCTTCGCTTGGTGCAGCTCGGGGTTGA
>JBBECM010000005.1:0-8969 GCA_040881855.1 Chthoniobacterales bacterium
CCCCGCCGGTAGGGGACGGACGAGCGAGCCGCTCGTCCCTACCTTTCGGTGGCTCGCGGAGACGCTCGCCCTCCACGGCGCAGCCGCTACAATACTGCCATCATGCGTGAGGAACTGAACGCCCTGCGCGGGGACGCGTTGCGCGACATTGCTGCCGCGGCGGATTTGTCCGCCCTCGAGCAGGTTCGCGTGGCCATTACCGGACGCTCCGGACGCCTCACCCAGGCGGGCGAGCAGATGCGGCATCTGGCCAAGGAGGACCGGCCGGAGGTGGGCAAGCTGCTCCACGAAGTCCGCACCGCGGTGACCGGCGCCCTCCAGGCGCGCACGGCGGAGTTGGCTTCTGCGGCGGAGGAGGCGGAACTCGCGCAGATCGATCCGACCTTGCCTGGCCGGGCGCGCGCGGTCGGCAGCTTGCACCCGCTGCAGCATCTCCAGCGCCGCGCGGTGGAGATTTTCCGCCGGATGGGTTTCGCCTTGGCCGAGGGACCGGAGATCGAAACCGAATGGCATTGCTTCGATGCACTCAATACCCCGCCCGATCATCCGGCGCGCAACGAGCAGGACACATTTTATCTGCCCGACGGACGCCTCTTGCGCACGCACACCTCGAGCGTGCAGATCCGCACGATGGAAAACCAGACCCCGCCGGTCCGCATCATCGCGCCGGGCGCGGCTTACCGCCGGGATGAAGTCGATGCCACGCATCTTGCGCAGTTCACCCAGATGGAAGGGCTTTATGTCGATGAAGGCGTCACCTTGGGCGATCTCAAGGGGACTCTGGAGTATTTCTTCCGCGAATTATTCGGCTCCGATGCCAAGGTGCGGTTTCGCCCCCACTTTTTCCCCTTCACCGAGCCAAGTTACGAAATCGACGTGCGCGCCGCCGCGCTGGGTGGCGGCGAGCGATGGCTCGAACTGGCCGGGTGCGGCATGGTCGATCCGGCCGTCTTCGTGCAGATCAACGAACGCCGCGGGGACAAGGCATTCGATCCGGATAAGGTGACCGGCTTCGCTTTCGGCTTCGGTCTCGAGCGATTGGCCATGATCCTCTACGGGGTGCCAGATATCCGCATGTTCGTGGAGAACGACCGGCGCTTTCTTTCCCAGTTTCCGTCATGAAAATTTCCCTCGAGTGGCTGAAAGATTACGTTCTTTTGCCGGAGTCGGACGACGCGCTGGCCGAGGCCTTGACTCATGGCGGCACCGAGGTGATCGGACGCGAGGCGCGCGGTCATGTGCCCGACAAAATCGTGGTGGCGCAGATCCTCTCCAGCGAACAGCACCCGAATGCCGACCGTCTGAGCGTGTGCCAAGTCGATGACGGATCCGGTCAACCGCGGCAAATCGTCTGCGGTGCGAAAAACTACAAAGTCGGCGACAAAGTGCCGCTCGCTTTGCCCGGCGCGGTGCTCGGTCCGGACTTCAAGATCAAGGCGGGCAAGCTGCGCGGGGTGACTTCCGACGGCATGATGTGCAGCGCCAAGGAACTGGCGCTGGCCGAGGATGCCGAAGGCCTGCTGATTTTATCCGCCGATGCCCCCGTCGGCCGACCAGTGAAGGAACTGTTCCCACCTGACACGGTGTTGGAGTTGGAAGTCACGCCGAACCGTCCGGACTTGCTCGGCTACCGCGGGGTGGCCCGCGAGGTGGCAACTTTGACCCAAGTGGAAGCCAACCTCGCACCGCCTCCGATCGTCGCGGAGAAGCCGGCGGGCGAAGCGGTCAGGCTGGAGGACGTGGGCTGTCCGTTCTACACGGCGCGGATTATCCGCGGGGTAAAGGTTGGTCCGAGTCCGCAGTGGCTGGCCGATCGTCTGACCGCGGTCGGGCTGCGCCCGATCAACAATGTGGTCGACGTGACCAATTACGTGCTGCTCGAAACCGGGCAACCGTTGCACGCCTTCGATTTTGCCAAACTGGAAGGCAGTATCGTGGTGCGCAATGCGCGCGATGGCGAAAGCCTCTCGGCCTTGGATGGCTCGGAGTTGAAGTTGCGCGGACATGATTTGGTTATAGCCGACGCCCGCAAAGCTGTGGCCCTTGCGGGCGTCATGGGCGGCGCGGCGACCGGAGTGGGCGAGGGGACGACGGATCTTTTGCTCGAGAGTGCGTGGTTTGAGCCGGCACGGGTGCGCAAGACCTCGCGCGAACTGGGTATTTCGACCGACTCATGTTACCGCTTTGAGCGGCGGGTCGATCCCGCCGGCGTCTTGGCGGCATCGGTGCGGGCCGTGGATTTGATTTTGCAGACCGCAGGCGGTGCGGCCGAACCGGAGGTACTCGTGGCGGGACAACTACCGCCCGCAGGTGCGCAAGTGGCCTTGGATCACAACCGCTGTCGCGCCTTGCTCGGACTGGATATTGCGGACACTGAAATCGACACGATTTTGCAAAGGTTGGGACTGGTCAAATCGGGCGCGCATTGGACGGTGCCGAGTTTCCGTCCGGATTTGACCCGCGAAGTCGACCTGATCGAGGAAGTGATCCGCGTTGCCGGCATCGAGCGCGTGCCCTCGCGCCTGCGGGGCTTTCCCGCCGCAGCGGGGGTGGCGGATTTGCGTCATGACAATGCGGAAAAGCTGCGCGAGCGGCTGCGGGCGCAAGGTTTCAGCGAGGCGCGGACATCGCATTTTGTTTCTCCCGAGGCCTTGCAGCGTGCGGGTATCGATGGCACGGGCGCCGTCGCCATCCGCAATCCGCTCGGTGCCGATCAAGCGCTGTTACGTCCGGTGCTTTTGTCCGGCTTGCTCGAGGCTCTGGCCCGCAACCTGCGTCACGGCGCGGACAGCGTGCGCCTGTTCGAGCTTGGTCCGGTCTTCCGCCAAGGCGAGGCCGGGCCGCAGAGCGCTCTGGCTTTGTTGGCCACGGGAGCGGGCACCGATCTTTACGATGTGAAGGGAGTGCTTGTGGCCGCCCTTGGTGCAGTGGACTTCACCCCGGCGGATGGCGCGACGTTGCAAATTTCCGGACGCAGTGTCCAAGGAACGGTCCGGCGTCTGCCGCGCTCGTTGGCCGAGGCCCACGAGGCAGGTGGCGCGGTGTATTTCGCGGAGGTTCTTCTTGATGGCTGGCTGGAGACTCCGGCAGGCGCGGTTCGCGTGATGCCCTTGCCGAAATTTCCGGCGGTGGAGCGTGATTTGTCCATCTTGCTCCCGCGTGCCGTGTCGTATGCCTTGATTGAAAAAACTTTGCTCGGAGCCAAGGCGTCGCATTTGCAGGGTGTTGGGTTGAAGGACGTGTTTGTCGACGCGACGGGCGCGAAATTGGCGGCGGATCAACGGTCTGTCACGGTCACCTTGACATTCCGCGACGAGGGTCGAACATTGACCTCAGAAGAAGTTGATCGCGCGGTGGAAACGTTGCGCGATCACGCGAAAGCGGAGCTGGGAGCCGTCTTCCGTGCTTAGATCTTTGCCAGCTAGGAAAACACTTTGCCCTGGGGAGTGCGATTAAACGATTCAAACCCCGAACCGTATTACATATTCCCAGGAGGCTAGGCCGTAGTCGGCAAGAGCATGCCTTCATTGGAAGCTCGCGCGGGCTGCGGCGGTCATCCGCCCTTGTACTCAGGGGATCGGGAATTGGGTCGTGACGGCTCATCCGGGGCAATCCCCTCTCCAAGCGCCACCCGCCAGCGGGTGGCGCTTTTTTCATCTGGCCTCCCCGGCCGCCGCCGCATTGGCGGGTTGCCGGGCGGTCAGGCAGGAGCTACAAGGTGTGTTCATCGATGACGGCACTTTTGGCACTGGAGGACGGCAGGATTTTTCGCGGCGAGGCGTTCGGGGCATCAGGCACGACGACCGGGGAGATTTGCTTCAACACATCCTTGAGCGGCTATCAGGAGGTGCTGACCGATCCTTCCTATTTCGGGCAGATCGTGGCCATGACCAACCCGCACATCGGCAACTACGGCATCAACGTGCTCGACGAGGAAGCGCGGGGTCCGCAGGTGCGGGGATTGGTCATCGAAGAGTTGAGCGAGGCTCCGAGCAATTGGCGCTCCGAGGAATCGCTTCATGACTATTTGCACCGCCACGGAATTCCCGGCATCGAGGAAGTCGACACGCGCGCCTTGACCAAGCATTTGCGCCAGGCGGGGGCGATGAAGGCGTGTTTGACCACGGAAACCATGACGCCGGAGCAGGCGGTGGCGCGGGCCCGGGAAGGCGACGGGGTGGTGGGAATGGATTTCGTGCGTGAAGTCACGCCGAAGCAGGCTTTTGATTGGGATCCGACCGACGCGGAGAGCCGTCCTTGGAAGCTGGCCTCGGGCGCCGGAGGGGTCGGAGAGTTGCGCGATACTTTGGGCAATGCTTTCGGGTTCCTTCCCCCGGTGCGCCACCGTGTGGTGGCTTACGACTTCGGGATGAAGCGGAATATCCTGCGCGGTCTGCGCCAGCGCGGCTTGGCCGTGCGGGTGGTTCCGGCGGACACGTCGGCCGAAGATGTCCTCGCCATGGACCCGGGCGGCATTTTTCTCTCCAATGGCCCGGGCGATCCCGGGGCGCTCGACTACATCCACAAAAACGTCCGCGGTCTCCTCGGCAAAAAGCCGATTTTCGGAATTTGTCTCGGCCATCAGATCCTCGGCTATGCGCTGGGCGGGAAGACTTTCAAATTGAAATTCGGCCACCGCGGCGGCAACCAGCCGGTCAAAGACCTGATGACCGGCAAGGTCTCGATCACCGCGCAGAACCACGGTTTTGCCGTCGACCCGGAGTCCTTGCCCTCCGACGTCGAGGTCACCCACATCAATCTCAATGACGGGACGGTCGAGGGTCTGCGCAGCAAGTCCATGCCGGTTTTCAGCGTCCAATACCATCCCGAGGCTGCACCGGGTCCGCACGATGCGGAATACTTTTTCGACCAGTTCGCCAATCTCATTGATGAGACCACGGACAAACGGTAACCTCCCGCCATCATGCGCTTGACTGTTTATTTCCCCGAGGACAGCCCGACGATCCACGAGCTTGTCGGCCATAAACTGACCGTAGGACGCCTGGTGGACAATGACGTCACGCTCGACGACGGATCGGTCTCCGGCCGCCATGCCGAGGTGGATTTGGGCGGCGATGTGGCGGTCCTGCGCGACCTCGGTTCGACCAACGGCACTTTTCTCAACGGCGAGCAGGTGACCGGGGAGGCCGCCTTGCGCGAGGGCGATGAGATTTATTTCGGAGGGGTGCGCAGTGTCTTCATGGAACCGGCCCCGGCTGCGTTGGTCGAATCGGAGGAAGAGGCTTTTGCTGCCGCCGCTCCTGCCATGGCCGCGCCCGCCTTTGTCGTGTCGGACTCCGGCACCGGCCGGGCGGCCAACTTTCGCTACCTTTCATCCATGCCGCGCGCCGTCGTTCCGCGCGACACGCTGGCGCTGGTCGCCTGGTCTTGCGCCGGCCTCGGTGTCCTCGCCGCGGCTTACGCCTTGTTCGCTATTTTTACGGCCTGAGCAGCTGCGCGGTCCGGCGGACCTCCCGGAAAGACCCGCGAGTTCCCCTCGCCGTCCGGGCCTTCGACTTTCAGAAGGCAAAAGTGAGTTGGCTGGGCCGGGCTGCGGTCCGCGGATGCGCCGCGCGGCGGGCTTGGAGGTTGCGTTTGATCAAGGCGAAGAGGTGGGCGCCCAGCTCGTGGGGCAGGGGTTCTTCGTCTCGCCGACGGCGGGATGCGGGGTGGTTTTTGTCTTTCATCGCCCGCGAGTTTGCGGCATGGGGTAAGACATTCGCTGTCCCATGCCCCGGAAAAAATCTCCCCGTCCCCGCGCCAGTCTACCCGCTGGTGCGACCCGTCCGCCCATGGAGCGCATGTGGCGCATCCACCAGGAGCTTTCCGGCGGCGGGCATCCGAACTGCCGGGGTTTGGCCGTTGCGCTCGAAGTCTCGGCCAAGACGGTGATGCGCGACGTGGAGTTCATGCGCGACCGTCTCGGTTTGCCGCTGGAATACGACGCGGTGAAGCACGGGTTTTTTTACACCGCGCCGGTCCGTGATTTTCCGGTCATGAAGGTCTCGCAGGGCGAGGTGGCCGCGCTGCTGCTGGCCCAGAAATCGCTCGAGCAATTCCGCGGCACGACATTCGAACGCCCGCTGGCCGCCGCTTTCCGCAAGCTGAGCCACTCCCTCGGCGGGGACATGGAGATCGCCTGGCATGAACTCGAGCAGGCGCTTTCCGTGCGCAGCAGCGGCACGGGCCTGGCCGACATGCAGGTCTTCGACGCCTTGGCCAAGGCGGTGATGGACGGCACCGAGGTCGCGTTCGCTTACCACAAGCTGTCCGGCGAAAAGCCGGAACCGCGCGCCGTGCAGCCCTACCACCTCGGCTGTATCGAGAACCAATGGTATCTCTTCGCCCACGACTGCGCGCGCGGTGCGGTGCGCACGTTCGCCCTGCCGCGGATCCGCGGGGTGGAAAACACCGGAGCCAAGTTCCGGCGTCCGGCCGATTTTTCTCTCGCCAAGATCCTCGAGGGCAGTTTCGCGGTGTTCGAGGGCGGACGCGCGGCCCGGGTGCGTCTGCGTTTTACCGGCGTGGCCGCCCGCCTGGTCGGCGAGCGCGTCTGGCATGCCTCGCAGCGGCTGGTGCGCGACAAGAGGGGTCTCGTCCTGGAAATGAAAGTCGGGCTCTCACCCGACCTGAGCCAGTGGATTCTCGGTTGGGGCGGAGAAGCCGAGGTGCTCGAGCCGGTCGACCTGCGCCGCGAGTTGGCCCGGGCGGCGGCCGCCGCGGTGCGAGTTCACGGACAGGGCACAGGGCGCGCCCGGAGAAACGGGTAGCGACTAGAGCGAAGCTGTTCCGCGCGGGCGGGTTTTGTTTGCTCCTGAACACCGTGTGACTGCGGTGAAAACATGAAGAATATCACAGTTTCTGTAAATGACGAGTTATACCACCGGGCAAAGGTCTGCGCGGCGGAGCAGAGATCGACCATCTCCGGCCTAGTGAAGAAGTTTTTGGCCCGACTTGTCGAAGAAGAGTCGGAGTTCGACCGATTGAACCGTGAGGAGGAAGCATTGCGGCAGCGTCTGCGTCGTGACGGCATTGATTTCTCGGCCGCGGAGCGCATCGCGCGCAATGACGTGCACGAACGCCATGCGCTTCGCTGATACAAATATCCTGCTCTACAGGGTGAGCACCGCGCCCGGCGAAGAGGCGAAGGCGGCGGTGGCCCGCTCACTGCTCGGAGAGAAGGACCTCGTGCTGTCGGTGCAAGTGCTACAGGAATTTTACGGGCAAGCCACACGACCGAGCCGGCGTAATCCGCTTCCGCATGATTTGGCCGTTGAATTGACCGAAAAGTGGTGCCGCTTTCGGATTGAGGAAACAACGCTGGTTGTCATGACGGCGGCTTTCGAGGCCAAAGAACGCTGGGGTCTTTCTTATTGGGACGCGGCCATTGTCGAAGCGGCCCGCGCGAACAGTTGCCGTGAATTGCTTTCCGAAGATCTTGCTCATGGACAGAGCTACGGGGGCGTGCGCGTCATGACTCCGTTTCGTAGCCTCGATTAACCAGGCGCATCGGCGGCAACGAGAGGGACGGACAGAGATGGGAGCGTTTTCATGGAATAGATGTGAGGAGCTGCTTTCGCCCTTTCGCCGGTTTCGGTAAGGTCGGAGTCATGCCAATGGCGAGAAGCTTTTCGCCTCGTTGCCACGATCGGATGGCCAACGAGCAACTCGTCGTCGAACTCTCCTCGCGCTAATCAGAAAACCGAACAGGGCTCAAAAACCGCGCCATCCGCCGCTACAGGAACGCCGTAGGAAAGCGACTTCAAAAACTCACCACGGCGTTGACACCGAGGGCGAGGGCGCTCGGTGTGGACGGACTACCACCGGGATTGACCAGCATTTGCGCGCCGGGTTGGATGATCAGGCCGGGTAAGACTTGGATGCCGTAGGAAAGCTCCACGGTCATTTCGTAAAGCTGTGGTTGCACCATCGCGCCGGCGGTTTGTTGCGCGGACTGTTTCCTGCGCAGCTGGCTGCTGTAGGCGCCGTAAGCCAGACCAAAGGAAAGGAAATCCTTCGGCCGGCATTCCATTGGTCCGTAAGCGACGAGACCGGAGCTGAAATAGTAGGGCATGGGGCTGACGGCTTCGTTCGGCGCGACAACGAAGCTTCCGAAAACGCCAAGATGCCGGTTGGTCGAGGGTTCGCCGAAACGCACCAGAGCCTGATCGGCAACCGCGTAAAGACCGAAGCGTCCGTCGCTCGTGGTCTCCGAGTCATATTCCGGCACGCTGCCGCCGAGGACAAAGCCGCCGAGCTTCAAGTTGCCGGGCAGACCAGTGTCACTGGTCGCCTGATTTCGGCGCCAACCGATCTCGCCGATGCCGAACGGCGGACCATCAAAGGTGAAATCCAGACCGTAGCGATTGGCCAGTCCGACCTCGGGATCTCCATTGTAGATGCCGGCCATGGCGTAGAATTGTTCGACGGGCGCGACTTTGACCCGCGCGCCCCACGTCGTGGCGGGATAACCGAAGGCGCCGGGTGAATTGTAAAAGATGGCAAAGGGGATGGCGTTGAAAGCGACCGAGGTGAAGGAGCGGAAATAGGCCGAGGCGGCAAATTCCTCGCCGTAGAGGCTGTCGATGGAAACGCGACCGGCGCGCAGACTGAGTTTCCCTTCGAAGAGCGATTGCGTGTAGCTCAGATCGGTGAGGCGCGGTCCGGGCGGGGCGACGTCGGAGGATTGGATGGGAAACACGTTGCCGACCACATCCTGCGACAACTGGTTGCCGAAGTTGACGGCGAAGCCGAGGTGGAATTCGCCGCCGGGAAGGTTGAGGAGCTTTTCGGTGTCCAGCTTGAGGTCCGCACAAAACATGTTGTAGGACGTGAAGCCTTGTTCTTTGCCACCGTAGGGGTTGCCAAACGCGTCGGAGATGAGGAGGAACTTCGGCTTCACGCCGTGCTCCCAGAGCGACGTGCGCGCGCCCATCCAGTCGCCGAAGAGATAGTGTTGATCGAAATCA
>JBBECM010000006.1:0-22169 GCA_040881855.1 Chthoniobacterales bacterium
CGGGTGTCGGCGGCGGCGGTCACTTCGCCGCGCTCGGGGGGCAATCCGCACGCGACCAGGGCCGCGTGCAGCCGCTCGGTCAGCACGGACTGCGGCGTGCTGCTCATTCAGCGCGGGCCGCCGCGGCTGGCGAAGACCTGCAGGATGGCTTCCGCGTCGGGCGCGGCAGCCAGTTGTTCGCGCACCGTGCGGTCGTTGAGGAACTTGGCGATGGCGGCGAGAGTGCGCAGATGGACCTGGAACTGGTCGCGCGGGACGACGAAGAGGACGATGAAGTGGACCAGTTCGTTGTCGAGCGAGTCGAATTCGATGCCGGCGGTGGAACGTCCGAAAGCGGCCACCACCTCGCCGACATGTTCCGAAGAGGCGTGCGGGATGGCGATACCGAAGCCGATGCCGGTGCTCATCGTCTCCTCGCGCTGTTTGAGGGCCGTCAGCACGCTCTCGCGGTCTTGCGGCTCAATACGATGGGTCGCCACGAGCAGGTCCACGATCTCGGTGATCGCCGGCCAACGCTCCGTCGCCTTCATTTCGGGTATGATCTGCCCGACTGTGAGCAAACTCGACAGGGTCATGCGCCTTAAACCTTGCCATCGTCATCAACGTGCGCAGGCAAGGCAAGATGATTTGCCCGCCGCGAGGTCGCGCCTGACAGGACAGGCGGCCGCTGCTAGAGCTTTGGACGTGAAAGATTTGCCGTCCGGCCATGCTGCCTGAACTGCGCACCGAAATTCCCGGGCCGCGCTCGCGCGAGTTGGCGATCCGCCTGCGCCGTGCCGAGTCGCGCAATGTGACCATGGTGGGCGAGCACTGGCCGGTCTTTTGGGAACGCGCTGACGGCGTGAATGTCTGGGATGCGGACGGCAACCGGTTCCTCGATTTCACCGCGGGCTTCGGGGTGGCGGGTTTGGGCCACGCGGCGCAGCCTGTGCGCGAAGCGCTCGTCGGACAATCCTCGCGACTGCTCCACGCCATGGGCGACGTGCATCCCGCGGAGAGCAAAGTCGAACTCTGCGAAATGCTCGCCGAGATGACCTTCGGCCGCTGGGGAGCGGGCCGCGGCAAAGTGATCCTCGGAAACTCCGGCTCGGATGCGATCGAAGCCGCGTTGAAAACCGCGGTGCTGCACAGCGGCAAGTCCGGCGTGCTGGTTTTCGAAGCAGCGTATCACGGGCTGGGTTACGGCGCCCTGGAGGTGTCGGCCCTGGATTTTTTCCGCCGGCCCTTTGCCGCGCAACTCGGACGCTTCGCGTTCCGCGTGCCCTATCCGTATTGCTACCGCTGTCCGTTCGGCCACGGCGGCGGCTTCGCCTTGGAAGGCGGCGAGTTTCCCAACTGCTCTTCCGCCTGCCTCGGCGATTTGCAAAACCGTCTGCGCGGCGAAATCCGCCGCCGCGAAATCGGTGCGGTCCTGGTCGAGCCCGTGCAGGGGCGGGGCGGGGAAGTGGTGCCGCCGCGCGATTTCCTGCGCCTTCTGCGGCGGATCTGCGACGAGGAAAAAATCCTTCTCGTGGCTGACGAGATCTACACCGGCTTCAACCGCACCGGACGCCTCTTCGCCTGCGACCACTCGGATGTCGTGCCGGACATCATTTGTCTGGGCAAGGCGCTAACCTCGGGTTTTCCGCTCTCCGCCTGCGTGGGCCGCGCCGATGTGATGGACGCTTGGCCGGAGTCGGCGGGCGAAGCGCTGCACACCAGCACGTTTCTCGGCAACCCGCTCGGCTGCGCCATGGCGCTGGCCGCCTTGCGGGAACATGCCAAGCCGGAGGCGGCGGAACAGGTGCGGACGGCCGGACGCCATCTGCGCGGCGCGCTGCGCGGAATCATCTCCCCGCGCATCGGCGAGGTGCGCGGAACGGGGTTGTTGGTCGGCGTGGAAATGGTCCGGGCCGACGGCTCACCCGACGCGGAGACAGCGGGCCGGTGCGTGACCGCCGCCTTGCGCGAAGGACTGCTTTTGCTCGCCGGGGGACGCCACGGCAACGTGCTCTCTCTTTCCCCGCCGTTTGCCATCAGTCCGGAGGAGTCGGATTTTCTGGCCGGGAGGCTGGCCGGAATCCTCGAAGAAATCTGACGGAACAAGTCCCCGGAGTGGAGCCGATCGAGACGACCGGCGGCCGGTTTCAGTTCCGCCAGTCGAGCGCGCCTTTTTTGACCGCGTAGGCGTAGCCGATGGTCAGCACGGTGACAAAGCCCGCCATGCTCCAGAAGATGACGGTCCCGTGCTGCGCCAGAAAGTCGCGGTAAACCACGGCCCACGGATACATGAAGACAACCTCGATATCGAAGAGGATGAAGAGCATGGCCACGAGGTAGAACTTCACGCTGAAGCGCGGTGCGGCGACCTCGCGCACGGGCATGCCGCACTCGTAGGCCATGTCTTTGTCCGGCGTATGCCTGCCGGCCCTCCCGAGCAGGAGGCTGGCGGCAAAGATGGAAAGAGCCAAGCCCACCGCGACCACGATGTGCAGGGCCAGCGGCAGGTATTGCCCGGTGAGCATGACAGGCGAAGCCGGATCAGCGAACCGGCACGTCGGCGGGCTCGAGAGCGTTGGCCAGAGAAGCGAGGCCGCGGTATTTCTTGCCCGTCTTCTTGACCATGCCGCGGGAAACGAGATTTTGCAGCTTTTCGTAGGCCCTCAGACGGAGCATTTCCTCGCCCCCGCTGGCCGCGTTGCGCTTGCGCAATTTCTCGTGGACCAAATCAAAGAGCTGTTTGAATTCAAAAGAGCTTTTTTTGGAAAGCACACTGACCAATTCCTCGGTCACCAAGTCCGGCAACCGGCGCGAAAAGGCACTTTTTCTCTGGATCGGCATAAGACATCGAAACT
Organism: Chthoniobacterales bacterium; assembly: GCA_040881855.1. Lineage (GTDB taxonomy): Bacteria > Verrucomicrobiota > Verrucomicrobiia > Chthoniobacterales > JACTMZ01 > JACTMZ01. Next base: position 2,835 of record JBBECM010000006.1, read on the forward strand.
AGCACAGAGTCGCCCAGCTGGCCAGTGAAAAATCCCCGGACGCAGTCACTTACGATTATAAATTCTCTTTTGTGTGGCTGTCCCCGGACTTCAATTCCGCGACCAAGGCCTTGATAGCCACGGCGATATGCTCTGTTCCGCTCCTCGCTGGTTGGCTGGGTGACCGGTGGCCGCCGCCGAGTAATCGCACAATGGCGGGCGGGCGGCCCGGAATATCGTAAACGTGCCAGTAACGGAGGCGTCCGGTTTTGTACATGGCCTTGGCCAAGGCGAGGAACTTTTGCTCGACCATGCTCTTGTGCTCCTCGCGGCACATTCCGACGACGAGATCCGAGCCGGTCAGGTCCTCGATGTCGGCCACCAGCGGGTCGCGGGGCTTCTCGGCCAGGAGTGCGTCCAAGCCGGCCACCTTGAGGTAGCTCGCGGCGTGCTCCGACATCCCCTTCAGCTCGCCGGCCGCGAGCATGCCGCGCGAGTCCGCGACCCAAGGGATCCCGGCCGCGGTGGCCTCGTGATTGAACAGAATTTCGGCCAGCCGGCTGCGATAGTAATTACCGCTGCAGAGGAAAAGGATGCGCTTGTGCTGCGTCGCCGCCGGCGTGTCGGACTGCTTTTTCATCCCGCGCGAACTTGCCTGCAAGCCTCATAAAGCACAATCCCAACCGAAGTGGCCAAGTTCAGACTGCGCGCCCCCGGCGCCATCGGGATGGTCAAAAGATGTGCGCTCTCCGCGGCCAGCAGGCTCGCCGGCAATCCGCGCGTCTCCCGCCCGAAGACCAGATAGTCACCCTCGGCGAACCCCGTGTCCCAGTGGGGACGGGTCGCTTTGGTGGTCAGGAAATGGAAGCGCGCGCCACCGGCTTCGCGGCGCAAATCCTCGAGGGACTGCCAACGCCGCACGTCGCACTGCTCCCAGTAATCCATCCCGGCGCGCCGCAACGGGGCGCTGTCGATGACGAAACCGAGCGGCCCGACCAGATGCAGGCGCGCCCCCGCCGCGAGACAGGTCCGCGCGATGTTGCCCGTGTTCTGCGGGATCTCGGGCTCGACCAGGACGACGTGCAGCATGCGCGGTCAGAGCCCGCGTTCGTTGATGACCAGCGACTTGAGTTCCGTCATGTCCTCCATGGCGTAGCGGACGCCCTCGCGTCCGAACCCGCTGTCCTTGACCCCGCCGTAGGGCATGTTTTCCGTGCGGAACGTCGGGACCTGGTTGATCAGCACGCCGCCGACGTCAAGAATGTCATAAGCGCGGTAGGCCTTGCCCAGATCGCCGGTGAAGACGCCGGCCTGCAGCCCGAACTTCGAATCGTTCACCGCAGCCAGCCCTTCGTCATAGGTCCGGTAGCTTTCCAGCACGACCACCGGCGCGAAAGCTTCCTCGCAGGAGACGGCCGCGTCGCGCGGCACGTTCTCCAGCACGACCGGATGCAGGACCTGTCCGTCGACCTGCAACGGCGTGAGCAGCACGGCCCCGCGTTTCTCCGCGTCATTGATCCATCCGACCACATTGTCCAGCGCGGCTTTGGTGATCATCGGACCGACCAGCATCGTGGGGTCGCGCGGATCGCCGGCCAGCGCTTTCGCGCGCACCGCCGCGAGGAACGCTTCTTTGAAGCCGTCGTAGATGTCCGCCTGCGCGAAGATGCGCTGCACGCTGATGCACGACTGACCGGCGTAGGCGAACGCGCCCACCGCCATCTTGGCGGCGTGCTTCCGCCAGTCGGAGTCCGGTTCGACCACGCAGGCCGCGTTGCCTCCCAGTTCGAGGGTGATCTTTTGTTTGACCGCTTTTGATTTGAGCTGCCACCCGACGTCCACACCGCCGGTGAAGGAGAGCATCTTGACCCGGGGGTCGCGCAGCAGGGTGTCGACATACCGGTGGGGGAAAGGCAGGAACGCGACCTGGCCGGACGGCGCCCCGCATTCCGCGAGGATCTCGCCGAGCAGCAGGGCGCAGAGCGGCGTTTTCATGGCCGGCTTGAGGATCATGGTGTTGCCGCTGGCCAGACACGGCGCCACTTTATGGGCGACCAGATTGAGCGGGAAATTGAACGGCGTGATGCCGAGGATGACGCCGAGGGGGAAGCGTCGCGCGAGGCCGGCGTGGCCGGCGCCGGCTGGAGTGGCGCCCATCTCGATGGGATGGCCGTTCGGTTCGAGCGCGCCGGCTGCGGCCAGTTCGAAAGTCGATTGCGCGCGCTGCACCTCGATCTTGGCCAGCGTGACCGGCTTGCCGGCCTCGGCGACGAGCAACTCGACGAATTCGTCGGACCGCTTCGCGATGGTGGCGGCGATTTTGTTCAGCAGGTGCGCGCGGTCGACCGGGGCTTGATGCCGCGTCTCTTCGAATGTCGCCGCGGCGAGATCCAGCGCCCGGGCGATTTCCTCCGCGCCGGCCACGCAGACTTCGGCCACCAGGTCCCCGTTGTAGGGATTGCGCACTTCGGCCGTCTCGTCTGTGGTCACGGCACGGCCTCCGAGCAGGAACGGCTTCGGCTTCATACGCGTTCGGTTTCGCGCTTCTCGACGAAGATGGGCAGACCCTCGTGGCTGAAATGCGTCATCAATTCGTTCGGGTCGAGCGCCTCGGGCATCATCACGCCGCGTTCCTTGATCTTGCCCTCGACGAGAAGCCGCGCGGTCAAGGCCGGCGGAATGCCGGTCTGCACGAGTGTGAGCGAATACCCGTGCTTCTCGTAGCAGTCACGATGGCTGTCCATCGTGTAGATGAAATATTCCACCCGGCGTCGTCCCAGCGTGCCGCGCACCTCGGTGCCGACACACGAATACCCGTCGACGGTCGGACCCAACTGCGCGGGTTTGGGCAACGCGTGCGTGGCCACGCGCACCGGCGAAATCTCGACGCCGTCAACCTTCACTTTTTTCCACGTGTCGAGATCGAGCAGGGCGAGCGATTTGCTCAGGTGCTTGACCTTGTCGCTCACGCTGTATTTGAAGACCGAGTAGCGGACGCCTTTCTGCACGAAAGGCGGGTAGATTCCGAGACTGACGCCTTCTTCGTGGGCCACGGCGTAAGTCGGTTGCAGCCCGATCGGTTCGGGGAAACGGATCCATTCGAACTCCGCCTCGAGCGGTTTGCCCGACGTGACCTTGCCGTTTTTGACAAAATAAGGCGTGGCCCCCAGCTCCTCGAAGAACGTCTCCGGCGAAAAAAGCACGGCGAAGCGGTAGCCTTTCACTTCGGCATTGTCGGCATCGAGCACGCGGATGCTCGTCGCCGTGTCGAGGCGGTCCATGGCCCAGCGGGCAAAGACATTCACCGCACCCGGATCCATGCCCATGCAGAGAATCGCGGCCAGATTTTTTTCGCGGAACGTCTCGTCGAATGCCTCGATCTCGGTGTCGAAGGAATTCTTCGACGTCCGTCGCGCCCCCGGCGGCGCGTAGATGTCCGCCGCCATGTCGAGGTAATGCGAGCCCGCCTCCGCGCACGCGGTGAGGACCGAATGGTTGGTCGAGCAAATCGCCGCGTTGCAGGTCACCTTGACCCGGTGCTCTTTCATCAGCGCGGTGGTTGCTTTCACGTCCATCGCGTCGGCTTTGACCACGACAAACCGGTTGTTGGGGATGCGCTTGGCCAGTTGCTCGGCGAAAACCGTATCGCGGTCGGCGCAGATGATGCGGTCGATGCAGTCGTATTCGTGCAGTTTCTGGGCGATCACCGACCCCACGCCGCCCATTCCGATCACCATTGCATTGGCCATAGAATTATTCGCCGACGGTGTTGCCTTGATGGTGCCGCCGGCTGGCTTGAATGTAGTCCGCTCGATCGCGGCGGCAAGCTCAATCGCCCCGCAAGGCCCTTATTTGCTGGCTTCGCGGGCGGCGAGGTCGCCGAGAACACTGATGCCCTTCAGGGTCCACAGCGGATCGACAGGGACCTTCAGGCCGGTCAATTTCACGATCAATCGGGCATCGCCTCCGGTGAAAACAACATGTTTGGCCGGCAGTCCGCGCAACAAATGCCGCACCAGTCCGGCGTATCCGCCGACGACCCCGGAACGCAACGCCTCGCGCGTGTTGCGTCCGGCCGCGCGCCGCGGAGGCGCAAGATCGGGCGCGGGCAACTGCGCGATTGCAGCGGACAAAGCTCCGGCCAGAACGCGCCATCCCGGCGCGATGGCGCCGCCGGCAAAGGATCCGCGTTCGTCGAGCAGATCGAATGTGGCCGCCGTGCCGAAGTCGGCGACCAGCGCGCTTTGGCCGAACTTCTGCACTGCTTGGGCCATGTTGGCCAGGCGGTCGGCGCCGACCGTGCGGCGCTCCACCGAGGTGGAAAATCCGAGTTGCGTCGCCGGGCCGATGAAGGAAACAAAGGGACATCCCGCGCGCAGAATGCGTCGAACCGAAGGAACCACGCACGAGGCCATGACCAAGCGGCAGCCGTTGCGGCGCACCATCGCTTTGACCTGCGCCGGTGTGAGGGCCGCCGTGGCCACCGTGCCCGCCATGCGCGGCACCGCGTGACGCTTCGCCACGCGGGCGAATTTCACGGATGTGTTGCCCGCGTCGATGACCAGCATCGGGTAAATGTCTTTGGTTCCCACGGGTTCCTTTTAGCGATTCGACCGACGGTGTGACACCGCTTTCTTGCGGGCGGCAACCGCAGTTAGGACGACCGAGTTGCGGCGATCGCGCGCAACGCCGGATCCTTGGCCAGCATCCCGAGCGCGCCGCGGAGGAGCGTCTTGCCCGGCTCGGTGCGGTGCCAGGTCGATGCGCCGGACGGATGGGGGAGGGCGATCAGGTCGAATTTCACCCCGCCGCGTTCCAATGGCATGCGGCGCCCGATCACTTCGCTCAGTTTTTCCGCGGTGACAAATTGCGAGATGGCCAGCTTGCCCACGGGAATGACCAGCTTGGGGCGCAGTAAAGCGATCTCCCGCTCCATCCACGGCGCGCAATTGGCGATCTCCCCCTCATCCGGCACGCGGTCGCCGCTTCCCTTGGGATGCTTGCCGGGAAAACAGCGGCAGACCGCGGCCATGTAGATGCTCGAGCGGAAAACGTCTTCCCCGAATCCGCAGGCCTCCTCGAACCAGCGGAAAAGCGTCTTGCCCGCGGTCCAGGCGAAGGGCCTTCCCAGCTGCGGTTCGCGCACGCCGGGGGCTTGTCCGACCAGCATCACTTCGCTGCGCACGGGCGGACCCGAGACCGGGGCCGAAGCCATGCCCGGGCATTTGCGGCAGGCGTGCAACTCCGCGACATGCGCGCGCAGGGCGTCGCGGCTCATTTGCCCTGAAACTTCGGGGCGCGCTTTTCTTTGAAAGCGCGGATGCCTTCGGCGTAATCCTCGCTGTCATAGACCTTGCGGCGGACGGCCTGGATTTCCCCGGCTGTCTCCGCGTCGATCGAATGCCCCCGGGTCAGCAGGCGGAATTCGGCCTTGAGCGATTGCACGGCCAGCGGTGCGTTGCCGGCGATGGCACCCGCGATATCCATGGTGAAGGATTCAAGCTCCTCCGGGGCGACCACATGGTTGACGAATCCGTTGTTCCAAGCGTCGGCCGCGGCGACCGGTTGCGCGGTAAAAAACATCTCCTTGGCTTTGTGCACGCCGATAAGATTGGTGAAGTGGACGAGGCCGGACGCGTTGTAAGGGATGCCGATCTTGGCCGGGGTCATGGCGAAAGTGGCGCCGTGCGCGGCGATGATGAGATCGCACGCCGCGCAGAGGTCGCACGCGCCGCCCCAGACCGAACCCTCGACCATGGCGATGACCGGCACGGGGCAGTCCTGGACTTTGCGCAAGAGTGTTTCCAGCGCGTCGAAATACCCGAGCGGGTCGCGTCGCGGTTCGGGGATCTCGTTGATGTCGTGTCCGGCCGACCAGACCTTCACGCCGGGTGCGGCTCGGATGACGATGACGCGGACGCCGTCCGCCGCCAGATCGTCGAGTCCGGCCGTCAGTTCGCGCATCAATTCGCCGCTCAGGCTGTTGTGCTTCTCCGCGCGGTTGAGCTGGAGGACACCGGTCTTGCCGGTCAGCGTTTTTTCGACCAGAGCCATGAATCCCTGTTGCTACGCGAGGCGCGGCGGCGAGTAAAGAGCGGCGGGGTGTCAGGGCGTGGGTTGCCCGGCCAGTTCCTGCCACAGGCGCAGAGCCTCGTCGCGCGCGGCGGTGTTGCCGAGTTGTTCCTCCATCACGGCGAGATTGCGCGCCGTGCCCGGCGTGGCGCGGATGACCAGCGATTGCCGCATCAAAGCCGCACCTTCGTCATGGCGTCCGAGTTTCCACACCATGACGGCGAGGTCGTTGAACGCTTCCGCGTTGTCGGGCCGGCGCGCGATGACCTCGCGCATCAGTCGCTCGCCTTCCGCGGTGCGCCCGCGGTCGTCGAGGGCCGACGCGTAATTGTGCATCGCTTTCCAGCTGCGCGGATTGGTTTCGAGCGTGGCGGCGAAAAGTTTGAGGTCCTCGGACCACAACGGCAGCCGCTGCATGGTCGACCAGACCAGCCCCGCGACCCCGGCCGCGGCCAGCGCGGCGACCCACCCGCGTGCCGTTTGGGCAACGATCATGGCCACGGCCAAGGCCGGTCCGAGCAGGGCGAAGTAGGCGTAACGATCGGCCACCGTGCTGACCAATTGGAAGTTGAACGGCACCAGACCGAGGGTGGGCAAAAGCGCCGCGGCAAAGACGAGGAACGGCACGAGATACGAACGGAGGGGTTTGAGCAAAAGCAGCGCGGCCCCGAGCACCGCGGGTCCGAGCCACGTCCACCACAACGATCCTGCGGCCAGCACCGTGTCGGGTGAGCGCCCGTAATCGGCCGACAGCCCGGCAGGAACCAGAGTTTTGGCCAGATAAAAGGCCAGCGCGTCGCCGGCCACGAGCGGACGTATCCACACCGGCACCAGTCCGCCGGCCAGCTGCGCGGCCCATTGCGCCTTGGTGGTCAGCACCACCCAGAGCGCGCCGATGAGCAACCAGGGACCGAGCGACCACGCGATCCGCCGCCACTCCCAACGGAACGGTATCACGGCGAGCACGGCGGCCACGAGAGGCAAGGCGACGCCCGCCGGCTTGGCGGCAAGGGAGGCCGTGAAAAGCATGGTGGCCGCGATCCAACGCGCTTTGGCCGGATGCCCGCCGCCGAACAAGACGACAAGCGCGGCCAGGCCGAGGCATCCGCCGAGTGCGTCGCGCAATCCTGAAATCCACGCCACCGATTCCACCTGCAGCGGATGCAGCGCGAAGAAAAGCGCTCCGAGAGCCGCGGCTATCCCGGCCGTGCCGCGCGCCACCCGCGGGAAAAATGCCCCGACCGCGCGATGCAGCAAAACGAAAGCCAGCACGGCCGACAAAATGTGCACGACAACATTCGCCCCGTGAAACCACGATGCATCGAGGCCCCCGTCCGCCACCGGCACTCCGGCCATCCGCCGCGACAGCACGGCCAGCCCGGCCCACACCGTGTAAGTGAGGGGAATGTAAAGCTGTTGCCACGGACCGGCCCACAGCGCACCGATGCTCGACCAGGAAAGATCGGCCATATGCGGATTGGCGTGCACATGGATGTCGTCGTCCCAGAAAGGCAGAAAAGGAAACCGCACCGCCGGCAGGAAGACGAGGCAGGTGATCGCGGCGACGATCGCCGCGGCGGCCCAAGCCGTTATTGTGCGGTTTTGCTCTTTCACGGCTCTTCGCAGCCTGGCGGGGAATGCTGCTCAGCGCAATTCGAGCACGACCGGGCAGTGGTCCGAACCGGCAACGTGCGGGAGAATGCGCGCCGCTTTGACCCGCGGGACGAGCGCCGGGGAGACAAGAAAGTAATCGATGCGCCACCCGATGTTGCGCGGGCGCGCGTTGTTCATGTAGCTCCACCATGTGTAGTGGCCGTTGCCCCGAGTGAACAAACGGAAGGTGTCGACGAAGCCCCCGTCGATCAGTGCCTGGAATTCACCGCGTTCCTCGTCGGTGAATCCGGCGTTTTTGCGGTTGGTCTTCGGATTGGCCAGGTCGTCCTCGGTATGCGCGACATTGAGGTCGCCGCAGACCACGACCGGCTTTTGCTTTTCCAGCTTCTTGAGGTAAGCGCGGAAGGCCGGTTCCCACTCGCGCGTCCGGTAATCGAGCCGTGTGAGTTCGCGCTGCGAATTCGGCGTATACACGTTGACCAAAAAGAACCCGTCGTATTCCAGGGTGACCACGCGTCCCTCGCGGTCGTGCTCCTCCGCGCCGATACCGGTGGTGCTGCGCCCCGGGTGCTCCTTGGCGAAAGTTGCCGTGCCGGAATAGCCGGGTTTTTCCGCACTGTTCCAGTGCGGCACGAATCCCCGCGGCCAAACCGCGTCGGCCACCTGCTCGGGACGCGCCTTGATTTCCTGGAGGCAAAGCACATCGGGCTTCTCGGCCGACCAGAAATCAAGGAGCCCCTTGCCGAGGATCGAGCGGAGGCCGTTGACGTTCCAAGAGATGAGCTTCATGGCATTATCGCCGCGGCTTGCGAGGTAATCCTCCCCCGTAAAGTTGCCTCATCAACCACCGGCACGCCCAGTGACTTTGCCTTCTCCAGCTTGCTCCCGGCTTCCTCGCCGGCCAGGACGTAGCTCGTTTTTTTGCTCACGCTGCCGCTCACCGTGCCGCCGTGGTGGCGGATCGATTCGGCAAATTCGTCGCGGGGGCGGCTCAAGGTGCCGGTGATGACCCATGTTTCGCCGGCCAGTTCCTGCGAGGCGGGGGCGGTGCGCTCGTCGTGCTCGCCGAAATTGAGGCCGCGCTTGCGCAGGGTCTCGACCAGCTTCTTGTTGGGCGCGAGACGGAAAAAATCGTCAATCTCCTTGGCCACCACCGCGCCGACATCCTCGGTGCTCTCCAGCTCCGCAACCGAGGCCGACGCGATTCGGTCCAGCGTGTGAAATTTGCCGGCCAGCTTGCGCGCGACCGAGGTGCCGACGTGCATGATGCCGAGGCCGAAGAGCAACCTCCACAGCGGCTGCCTTTTGCTGCCTTCGATCGCGGTGAGCAGGTTGGCCGTGCTCTTCTCGCCCATGCGCTCGAGAGCGGAGACATCCTTCGCTTCGAGCGCGTAGACCTCGGGAAGCGCCCCGATCAAACCCGCGGTGACCAGCTGACCGACCATGGCCTCGCCCAGTCCTTCGATATCCATCGCTCCGCGCGCGGCGAAATGTTCGATGCGGCGGCGGATCTGGGCCGGGCAATCCGGATTGAGGCAACGGACCGCGGTCAGTTCCGGATCGCGGAAAACTTTGCTCCCGCAGGACGGACATTTCTCCGGCATCTTGAACTTCTTTTCCTTGCCGGTGCGCGCCTTGGTGTCCACTCCGACCACGGCGGGGATCACTTCGCCCGCTTTTTCGACAAAGACCCAGTCACCGACGCGGATGTCTTTGCGCGCGATTTCCTCCTCGTTGTGCAGCGTGGCGCGGGCCACGCGGCTCCCGGCGATCGGCACCGGTTCGAGTTCGGCCACCGGAGTGAGGGTGCCCATGCGTCCGACCTGCACCGTGATCCTGTTGAGTTTGGTCCGCGCCCGTTCGGTTTCGTATTTGTAGGCCATGGCCCAGCGCGGCGCTTTCGACGTGCTGCCGGTCTGCTCGCGGCGCTTGAACTGGTCGAGCTTGATCACCGCCCCGTCGGTCTCGAAGGCGAAGTCGTGGCGGATTTTTTCCAGCGCGGCGATGGCTTGGCGCACGCCGGCTTCGTCACCGGCTTCCCAGAATTTCGGGACGACCGGAAGACCGGTTTTTTTCAGCCAGGACAAAAGTTCGGCCTGCGACGACGGGGCTGCGCCGCCCTCGACCGCGCCGAGCCCGTAGAAGACCGCGCTCAATCCGCGCCGGGCGACAACCGATGAATCGAGAAGTTTGAGCGAGCCGGCTGCCGCGTTGCGCGGGTTGGCGAAGAGGGTCTCGCCTTCTTTTTCGCGTTCCGCATTCAGCGCGGCGAATTTTTTCTTCGGCAGGTAAACCTCGCCGCGGACTTCCAGCACTTCGGGGACGCTGTCTTCGAGCTTGAGCGGGACGGACCGGATGGTGCGGACGTTCTGCGTGACGTCGTCGCCAGTTGCTCCGTCGCCGCGTGTCGCAGCCAGCTCGAGGACTCCCTTGCGGTAGGTCAGGGAGAGGGCGACCCCGTCGACTTTCGGTTCGATCGTCCAGCGCAACTTGATCCCGGGAAGCAGGCGTTCGACCCGCGCCATGAACTCGTCGGCTTCCTCCAGGGAGTAGGTGTTGTCCAGGCTCTGCATCGGCACGCGATGCCGCACTTGGGCGAACCCCTCGAGCGGCTGACCGGCCACGCGCTGGGTGGGGGAGTCGGGCCTGCGCAGATCCGGATGCGCGTCTTCCAGACCGCACAATTCGCGGAGCAGCGCGTCGTATTCGCGGTCGGTGATCTCGGGCGCGGCTTTTCCGTAGTAAAGACGGTCGTGGTGCGCGATTTGTCGCCGGAGTTCACCGGCGCGGGACGAAATGTTCGAGGCGGGCATGGGTGGTGAGCGTCGATAATGCGCCGGCGATGGCGCCGAGGAAATCCGCAATCCAGTCATAAAGGTCGCCGCCGCTGCGGCCGGGAGTGAAGGTTTGGAGGGCCTCGTCGAGCGCGCCGAACGCCGTGACGAGCAAGATGGCCAACACGATCCGTCCGGCGACGGAAGCCTGCGGGCGCGAGAGGCGCAGGGCGGATGCGGTCAGCCACCCGCCGACGGCAAAGGCAATGAAATGGTTGAATTTGTCCCCGGCGAGGAAGGCGGTGCGCGGGAGTTCGTCGAGGGTCAGGGACGAGAGCCACAGCACGACGCCGGCCCAACCGAGTGCCGCCAGCCAAAGCAGGGTGGGGAGGGCGCGGCGCGGCATCGCGTTACGGAACATGGCCAGCGAGCCGGGCTCAAGCAAGGATGTGGGATTGGTGAAAATTGTCCAATCACCCGGTGATGCAGTTGGATCGACAGAGACCGGGCGCGCCGGGAGCCGATTGGCACGCGGGCTGCTATCTATCTTATTCATCCTGCTTCACCGCGGGCCACAGCCTGGTTGATCCACCAGCACGGCGAGTCCGGGGGGAACTCAATGGCCGGATCAACCGGGCTGTTTTTCGGCCGGCACGACGATGAATCCGCCGCGGAGATCGCCCAAGATTTCCACCGAGCGGCGTCCGTGCACGGCCCACTGCCATCCGACCAAGGCGCAGAGCAGCGCATCGGTCATGTCCTCGGTGTCTTTGCTCCAGGCGGTGCGGAGCAGTTTCCCCGTCGGGGGGTCCGCCGCGATTTCCGGGGCGTGGTCCTGCAACCACGCGCGCAGCAGGCGTTGCAGGCGGGCGAACTCGCGGCGACGGGCCGCGGCGGGGCCGCGTTTGTATTTGATGGTGCAGGCGAGGCCGAACCACCGGACGGTTGCCGGATGGGGAAAGACCTCGATCATGGCGCGGGTGGTTGCCGGCCATCCGGTGGAAATGTCATAGCCTGCCCGCCGCAGACGACGGACGAGGCGCAGCGGCCGGGCCGCGAGGACGCGGTTGGCCGGATGGGCCGCGGCCTGCACGCGATGGAAGAGGCGGTGGGTCAGCCGGTCGACCGGCCGGGCCCCGCGGCGGTTCGGACACACCACCGGCGCGTCGAGACAAAGCAGCACCGCCGCGCGGGGAGGGAGGTGCCCACCCAAGTGCGCGAGCAGCGCTTCGTCGCCGCGGGTCAGCGAGTATGACACACTCACGACCTTCTTCCCCTTCCCGCAGAGGAGACACAGTCCGTCCGGGCGGCGTTCGCCCCACGCGAGGTCGATCCCGGCGACCGCCCAGCGGCGCGGCATGCGGTTCAGAGTTCCCGTGGCGCGTCCGGCGGATCGCCGGCCAGCACGGTGGGTTGCGGCGCATCCGGGGCGGCCGCGGCGACGGCGGGCGGTTCGGACGGCACGAGCTTGGGCAGGCGCTGGGCGAGCGGTTCGCGGAAGATGTCGACCCGCGCCCCGGTGCCGACGCGGTCGAAGAGCGCGATGACGTCGCGCGAGCGCATGCGGACGCAGCCGTAGCTGACCGGCAGGCCGATGTTGCGTTCCTCGGGCGTGCCATGGATGTAGATGAAGCGTCCGAAGCTGTTGCGGTTGTGTCCCTCCTTGCCGTCCAACCAAAGGATGCGCGTGACGATCGGATCGCGTCCGGGCGCATCGACCGGCAGCACTTCGCCGGTGAAGCGTCGGGATTTGAACACGGCGCCGGTCGGGAGGCCGTGGCCGATTTTTTTGACCACCCGGTGTTTGCCCAGCGGCGTGCCGTAGCTGCCGGGGGCGGAAGTGAGGCCGAACTTCGAGGTCGAGACCGGGTAGGTGGCCACGGGTTCTCCGCCGTCGGTCACGAGCATTTTCTGGTCCGCCACGCTGATATGCAGGACGTGGCGGTTGTCGAGTTGGGCACAGCCGGCCATGAGAACCGGCAGAACGAGAAGGATCGGTCGGAAGGCCATCGCTGCAGAGCATGACACAGCCCGGCCTAAGAAGCGAGTTACGCCGTTGGCCCGATATGGGAACGCAACATTATGTCCTTGGGGAATGGGCTGGGAGCGGTCGCGCCGGGGTGCGGAATTTTTTTGAACGGCCGCCAAGCCCTATGGTCGAAGCTATCGGTTTGGTTTGCGCCAAGAGCCGCCGGGCCGGTCAGTTTTCTTGTTTTCTGACTGGAATCACCGGCGGCTCACTTTTTTAACCTTTGAGGCAGGGTCATGTCTTCCTAGCGTTCGGGGCGTGAAAGCCGAAGAAGCCGCGCCGGATACGGTTCTGGTCATCGAGGACGAGGCCGATGTGCTGGAGTTGCTCCGTTACAATCTCGACCGGGCCGGTTTCCGCGTGCTTTTGGCGGGTGACGGCCGCTCCGGCCTCCATGAAGCGCGCGCGGCACGACCCGATGTCATCGTCCTCGACCTCATGCTCCCGGAGATGCGCGGCGAAGAGGTCTGCCGCAAACTCAAATCGTCCGGAGATACCGCGTCGATTCCCGTCATCATGCTGACCGCCAAAACGCAGGTTGATGAACGCGTGGCCGGACTCGAACTCGGCGCCGACGACTACGTGGCCAAGCCTTTCAGTCCGCGTGAGCTGGTCTTGCGCGTCCAAGCCGTGCTCCGCCGGATGCGCGCCGCGGGCCCGGGCGGTTCGCTCGTGCTCGGGTCGTTCGAGCTCGACCGCGGCACGTTCGAAGTGCGCCTCGAGGGCACGAAGCTCGACCTGACCGCGATCGAATTCAAGCTGGCCGCCGCGCTGATGGAAAAACGCGGTGTGCCGATCTCGCGGGAGACGCTGCTGCGCGACGTGTGGGGCTACCGCAATCCGATCGACAGCCGCACGGTCGACACGCACATGCGGCGCCTGCGCGCCAAGCTCGGCCCCCATGCCGGCTGTTTCGCCACGGTGCGCGGCGCGGGTTACCGGTTCGACGCGGGAGGGACGGAAGATTGAGCGGGTGGTGGTGGGCGGCTGCTTTGCTCGGCGCCACGGCGGCGCTTCTCCTCGCGGCGCGTTACCTCGGCGGACTCCGCCGCCTGCACGCGGCGCTGCGCCGCATTGCCCACGGCGATGTCGCCCGGCCGCTGGCCCTCGATTTGCCGCGCGGTTTGCGCGCCGCGCAGCGCGATCTTGAAGTCATCGCGCGCCAGGCCCGCGACCTCGACCTTGCCGCCCACCGCGAGCGCGCCGGGCTCGACGCCATCCTGGCCAGCATTCCCGAGGGGATTTTCACCGTCGACCGCCGCCTCTGCCTGAGGCAGGCCAACCGCGGTGTGCAGGCCATGTTCCGGCTGTCCGCCTCGCCGGCCGGCCGCACCGTGGTCGAGGCCTTCGGGCACGCCGCCATGCACCGTCTGGTCCAGGAAGGCCTGCAGGGCGGCCAGCCGCACCGCGGGGAGATCACCCTCGAGCAGGACGGGACGCGCCGTGTCTTCGAGCTGAGTATTTCCCCCCTCGAGCTGGATGCGGACGGACCCGGTGCCGTCGTGGTCGTGCACAACATCACGCGCATCAAGAGCCTCGAGCAGGTGCGTCGTGATTTCGTGGCCAATGTCTCGCACGAACTGCGCACGCCGTTGACTATCATCAACGGCTACCTCGAGACGCTCGTCGATGGCGGTCTCGAGGACCGCGCCATGACCGAGAAAGCGCTCCGTGTCATGTTCAAGCACGCCGACCGCCTCGGCCGTCTGGTCGACGACCTGCTCACCATCTCGCGCGCCGAGTCGCACGACGTGCCGTTGGAAACGCAGCGGCTCGACCTGCGCGATCTCCTGCGCCGCGTGGTCGAGCAGTTCGACGAACCGATCCGCCGCCAAGGCGCCACGGTGCGCATCACCACCGCGCAAGGCGACCTCTCGCTCGAGGCCGATGCCGGCCGGCTCGAGCAGGTTTTTTTGAACCTGCTGGAGAATGCGCTCAAATACGGCAACCGTCCGGGCTTGGTCGTCAGTCTTTACGCCGAGCGGGCCGGACCGAACATCCACGTGCAGGTCACGGACAACGGCCCCGGCATACCTCACGAGGACCAGGAGCATATCTTCGAGCGCTTTTACCGCGTGCACAAAGACCGCTCGCGCGAAACCGGCGGCACGGGCCTCGGCCTGTCGATCGTCAAAAATGTCGTGCAAGCCCACGGCGGGAGCGTCGCCCTGCGCAGCCTTCCGGGCGCAGGCGCGACTTTCACCGTGGCCCTGCCGGTCCGCCAGGCCAAGCCGGTCGCGCCCCCGCCATGGTCCGCCGCAAAAAAAACCGCAACTGCCGGGCCGGACCCGGGGTTGGATCAGGTGTTATGAAAAGATTCACCATCCTATCCATCGCCCTGGCCGCAGTCGCTGCGCCGCTCCTCGCCCAGAACAACCCGTCTATGCCCGGCGAGACGGAGCAACCAGGCTCCCGCCCCAAGCAGCAGTTCAGAAAACAGTCCGCGGGGCAGATGCTCCCTCCCGACGAACGCAAGCGTCTCGAAGCAGCCAGGGAGAAAGCCAACAACGACCCGACGGTCCGCTCGCTCCTCGAAGCAAAAGAAAACATCGAAGAGCAACTCGCCAATGCCATGCGCGCCGCCATGGTCGCAGCCGACCCGGCCTTGGCCCCGACCTTGGACAAAATCCGCGACGCGCGCGGTCGTGCCAAAGACATGCGCAACCGCTACGAGTCGCTCACCCCCGAGCAGCGCGAACAACTCAAGTCGGCCCGCGCGGCCGCCAAAGACGACCCCGCCGTCGTCGCGGCGCGCGAGCAGATGAAAAGTGCCGAATCTCCCGAGGCGCGCCGCGCGGCGGGCAAAGCCATGCACGAGGCCATGAAGGCCGCCATGACCAAACAAAATCCGAGTCTGGCCGGCCTGTTGGAGAAACTCGGGCCGCCTCCGGGCGGACCCGGTCGCCCCGGCGGACCCGGCGGCCCCGGCGGCCCTGCGGGTGGTCCGATGGGACCGCCTCCCGGCATGGAGGACGGCATGGAATAAATTTAGCGCCGCTCACCCGACGGGCCCGCCACACCGGCGGGCCCGCACTCTTTCCGCCCGCCGCCCGGCCGGTCTCCGATTTCCTCATTGCAAATCCGCGCGCGGCTCTTATCTTGGCAGAGTCTTTTTCGGACACGACAGCCATGATTGTTGTTACGTCTTGTCTGCGGGCAACTTATGCGACCGGGCGACTTCTGCCCGGTTTGCTGGCCATCCTGCTGAGCTTGCCGGTTTTCCGGCGGCTCGGGCGCGGCATTCCTGCTGTCCACGAAAATTACACGGAAAGGCCACCCGGCCGCGGACCCCAATCCGCCCGGGCAGCTGGCGCCATGTTGGTGCCGCTTCCGTTCCACCTCCGCGGGAAGCATCCCCGGCGCGAAGAGCGCGCCCCGCGGTCCAACTGCCATCCATCAACTACCGATCGTTCCAATGAACTCAAATCAATCTGGTCCGCGTCGCCGCCGTCGTGGCGGACGTTCGCGCGACTCTTCCCCGTCATCCCACCCGCGTTCCAGCGACCACTACAAGGTCACCCGCGAACCCCGCAAGCCGGCCGGCTTCTGGGATAAAGTCAAAGCGTTCTTCGGCCTCGCGCCGCAGCCCGCCGCATCGTCCGCCAACGGCTCCGCCCGGCGCGAACGCCCCCGCGACGAGTCCCGCGATCGCGAGGCGCGTCCGCCCCGCGAACCCCGCGAACCCCGCGAACCGCGTGGACCGCGCGAATCCCGCGCGCCCCGCGAATCGCACAAACCCGAAGCCATCGAGGTCACCACGCCGCGTCTTTACGTCGGCAACCTCTCCTATGACGCCGCCGAGAGCGACCTCCTCGAGTTGTTCTCCGGGGTCGGCACCGTGGCCAATGTGGAAGTCATCGCCAACAAGCACACCCAGCGCTCCAAAGGTTTCGGGTTCGTGCAGATGAACAGCGTGAGCGAAGCCAAGCGCGCCGTCGATGAACTCCACGACAAGGACTACATGGGCCGCAAACTCGTGGTCAGCGGGGCCAAACTCCCGCCCGACCGATCCATCGGCCGCGACGACACCGCGTCGTCAGACCACGCCGAGGAACCCGCCCCGCAGGTCTGATCTCACCGACATTCGAAACAAGCACGGGCCGGCCCACGCCGGCCCGTGGTATTTCAAGCGCGCCCCCCGCTTCCGCTCCTCAATAGATCAGCCCGATCGACGCGGTGTAACCGTGGAGAAAGTTTGCTCCGCCGACGGGACCGATCTCCCCATTGCAGAAAAATCCGGCGGACGGATGCGGCCCGAGTGCGCCGGCGATCGCCTTGGCGTCGTGGTCGGGCGTGCCGAAGAGATGTCTGCCGCGTCCATTGCAACTGAAGAGCAACGAGGCCACGGGCTTTTCCGCGCGGGCGGCCAGGGGCGCGAGCAAGGTTCGCAGTTCCTCGTCCGCCGTGGCGGCATCGCGCAATTGGTATTGCAGGGTCTGGCCGGTGCGCGGTGAGGCGCCGACCACCACGGCTCCGGTGGCGGGATCGGCGCCGAGGATGTTGCGGACGAGAAAATCCCCGCGTCCGAATTGCTCCTTGTATTCATCGACGGCCAAACCGGCGAAAAGGTTGCCGCGCGCGCGTTGCTTGTCCGCGTCGGCCAGCGTGTTGAAGGCCTGCTCGAGCACCTGGTAAGCCGGACGCGAGCCGAGTTCGAGAAGAAGATGCTCGTCGGCCCGCGTGACGGGCAGGGGCTCGCCGATCGGACGGCAGCCTTGGCTGACCACGGTTTCGAGCCGCACGCCGTCGAGGGCGATGGCCAGGGCATCGGAGGTTTGCCCGATGGCCGGACCGAAAACAGTCACGGCCTCGTTGTCGCCGACGCCGCCAGCGAGGCCGCCGAGCACGGGGACACCGCGGTATGCGCTGTTCCATTCGCGCAGCCACGTGTCGGCGTCGAAGCGGAAGGGATTGGCCAGAGCGAGCCACGCCGCCGGGTCTTGACCGGCCCGCCCGCGCCAGAACGCGTCCCCCGCGGAAGTTTCCACCTCGCTCTGCGCGACCGGCACGGCGCGGATTTTGGCCGCAGGAAGGTGGAGGAAAAGCAGCGAAAAGCCTTCGGTCGCTTCCGCCTCGCGCGAAGTTCCGATCAGACCGGATCCGGTGCAACCGCAGAGAACGGCGGCGTGCCCGTGCACGGCGACGATTTCCTGGAACTCGGCAAGATGTTCCGTGTAGCCGGGAGAAACAAAAGCCAACGCGAGCGATGGCGCGTGGCCCATGTCCGCCCGCATCTCCTCCGCCACAGCGCGCACGCGCCCTTCCTCAAAGGGGTGCAAAACCAGGCGGGAAACAGCGCGATTCACCATGACCGGAAGCTTCCCAGCTTCTGGCCCGAGGTCAAATGGTCGTTTCGGGTCTTTTTTGTTTCTCTCCGCTATTTTTTAGTGAACGGTTCTCGGTCGTTCCCTGTCCCAAATGATGGTTGCAATCGGGCCCCTCCCGAGTTCATTGCTCACGATCCGGTATGTTCCCCCGCAAAGCATATTCCTCCCCCCTGGGCAAAGCATGGGTCGCGCTTCATGTGCTCCCGGCCTTGGTTCTGGCCTGGGCGCCGCTCACGGGATTCGCGCAGCAGGCCAACATCTGGCACATTCCGGGCTCAACCCAGGCCGGTATTCCTGCAACCATGCGGGATCCGGCCACGGCTGGTGCCAGTCAGATTGTCACCTTTTACCAAGGCTCTTGGAAGGGTGACGGGGCCAATCAGACCGGCGGGTTTTTTGTTTACCGCATCAATGGCGGGACTTGGCAGTCGACCCTCCTCCCCCCCGGTTACGTTTTTCATTCCGATGTGGAACCCGGCACGGAATCGCACAACCAATTCTGGAAGGCTTCCGTGGCCATGCCCGCGCAGATCGGAGACACCTTTGAATACTACTTTATCGTGGATTCGAGCAACCGCGCCCGAACCTTCCTCTACGACGGCAATCTCAGGACGGGCGTGGAGGCTGTGGCCAAAGCCTCGCCCTACGCACTGACGGTCAGTTTCCCCCGACCGACCGTCACGGTCAACGGGATCAATGCCGATTACTCCAAGTCGAATTTCTACATTGATGAGATCCATGACACGGTTTTTCCGACCGTGACCGTGCGCATGACCACCAATGTGGGTCCCGTCGACCGGGTCGAGGTTTTCACCAACCTCAACAACCGCGAGCGTGCCAACCAGGACTTCAATGGCGACGGCATCGAGGACGGCGTCATCCCGCCCGACGGCAATCTCATCACCGCGAATGATACCGGCGCGTATTTCCGGGCCTACGAAATGGCCTCGGTCGGCAGTGGTGTTTACGAACGGACCCTTCCGGTGTCGAAGACCGGTGCTTACCGCATCACCGCGCGTTACCGGGTCAATCCCGGCGACCCGTGGCGCTGGATTTCCGACTCCGGCCTCCGCGACCATGCGGTGGTGGTGGCACCGACCATCGCCCGCGACATGAGGGTTTACGAAATCCACGTGAGCAACGTGAACGCGACCGGTCCGACTTTCGGGCAACGCGGCACCTTCGAGGACCTGCATGATCCGGAAGCGCGGGTCAATTTGGAATGGCTGCGCGAACTCGGGCTCAACTGGATCTGGTTCCAGCCCTTCCATCCGCAAGGCCTCGACGGACGCGAGACAGATCCGGCCACCGGGCGGGAGTATGACCCCGGGAGTCCTTATTCGATCCGCAATTTCTGGGAGGTCAACCCGCTTTACACGCGCAACTGGGATGGCGGGTTGCCGGGCGCCATCACCAATCCGGCCAACTACGCCTCCGCCATGCAGGCGTTCCAAGACTTTGCCGCGGCCTCTGACGAAGCCGGCGTTCAACTGATGCTCGACTTCCCCTTCAACCACACCGCACCCGATGTGGTCTTGGG
>JBBECM010000006.1:22269-48558 GCA_040881855.1 Chthoniobacterales bacterium
CCGTCGGCCGCCGCGTCGGACATCGCGGTGGCTCCCGACCGCAACGACTTCGGCAAGTGGAACGACGTGCGTGATGTCTTCTTCGGCCGCTACGCCACTTTGGTCACCGGCAACCCGACGGCCGAGGCGAGCCGTGCTGTCACCCGCAATGAAGGCGATTGGATGGACTACGCCAGCATGGGGCCGGCGACGATCAATGTCTGGCGTTACTTCGGCGAGGTCTTGCCCTATTGGCTCGGGCAATCCGGCCACCGCGGTTTCAATTCCACGCCGTCCGACGGCGATGCAGCCGCCCGCGAGGTGCTGGACATGGCCGGTATCGACGGTCTGCGCAAGGATTTCGGCCAGGGCCTTCCGCCGCAGGCCATGGAATACATCATCAACCGCACGCACAGCGTGAAGTGGAACTTTGTCTTCATGACCGAAAGTCTCGATGGCGGCGAGGTGACCTACCGCTCCAGCCGTCATTTCGCCGTGCTCAACGAAA
The DNA here is from genome assembly GCA_040881855.1 of Chthoniobacterales bacterium. Lineage (GTDB taxonomy): Bacteria > Verrucomicrobiota > Verrucomicrobiia > Chthoniobacterales > JACTMZ01 > JACTMZ01. Next base: position 22,757 of record JBBECM010000006.1, read on the forward strand.
ACATTGTGTTTCCGTGGTCCGAGGCCGCCACGACCGCGCAGCACCGCGCGATCTTCGAGAACCGCCGCAACGCCTACGGGCAAAGTCTCGTGCTTCTCAACAACACCTCGCATGACGAGAAACCCTTCGCCGATCCCTGGGAAGCCGTTGTCCGTTATGCGGTGGGCAGCACGATCGACGGGGCGCCGATGATCATGTACGGCCAGGAAATCGGCACGGGCCAGTTCTTCCAAGACAACAGCCCGCAGGGAAGTTTCGATTTCTACGAATTGAACTTCGGCAAGCGCATCCCGCACTTCAAAAAGTGGAACTCCATGCAACCGCAGTGGACCGCTTGGGAAAACAACGATCTCGGTGTCCAGTTCCTCCAACCTGTCTACAGCGGCATCGGCTTGGCCCGGGAGATGAGCCCCGCGCTGCGTTCGAGCAACCGGTGGTTCCTCAATCCGCTCAACAGCAACAGCCCGGATGGGAATATTTTCGCCGTGGCCAAATACGAGAGCGCCAATGCTTCCGCCGGGCAGCAGGACGTGGTGCTCGGTTTCATCAACCTTTCGAGAAACGCCGCGCGCGCCAACACGTTCGGTATCCCTCCCGCCCTCGGCGACCTCCTCGGTCTGCGGGCCGGCCGGTCCTACAATGTAAAAAATATCGCCGCTTACATCGGTCGCCAAGGCGAGCAATCCGAACGTCTCGGCTGGCTCTGGCCGGACAACCGCACCGGCGGCGATATTTTGGCCAACGGGGTCGCGGTGTCACTGAATGCCGTGCCCTCCACCGAAGCGGCTTGGGTCACGACGCCCTACGAGGCGCAATACCTGCGCGTCTATGACGTGACAGCACCGCCTCCGGTGTCCGCGGCGCCGGAGGGTGCACCGTTTACCGTTGACGGTTCGGTCGGCATCTCATGGTCGGCCGTGGACGATCCCGAGGGACCTGCTCCGCTTTACCTCGTCGACGTCATCGATAAGGACGGCCTCAAAGTGGAATCCTTCTCGACTGCGGACACCGCTGCCACGGTCGAAGATCTCCTGCCGGGGAACTCTTACACTTTCACCGTCACCGCGGTGAACTCGCACCGGCCGGAAAGCGCTTCGTCCGCTTCGGCGACCAGCGCCCCGGTGCGCTCGCTGGATCCCCTCGGGGATGAGGATGCTGATGGGTCGAGCAGTGCTGCCGAAGTCATGGCCGGCACCGACCCGCTCGATCCGGCCTCGGTGCTGCGCGCCAAGATGGTCCGCGCCGGCAACAACTACCGCCTCGAGTGGAACGTGGTGTCCGGACGCACCTACCGCATCGAGACCCGGGCCGGGTTCTCCAGCGGAACATGGCAGATGTTGCCGGGCGCGACCGGTCTGCAGAGCGGGTCGTACGAGGTGCCGATGGCCGGCGGCTCCGGATTCTTCCGCGTGGTGGTCGAGGGCGGGTAAGCCTTCCAGCCGGAAGCTTGCCGGTCAGGCCGGCAGTGATTCCGGGGCGAAAATTCCCCCGTGCCCCACTTGATCGTCTCGCCGCCCCGAGTAGGTTGAAAGACAACCCCCAGCCGTGGCGTGCCTCCGCGTTTGCGCCTGTCACGTAACTGTTTTAAATGTCCCGGCGCACCAAATTGCTCTTCTCCGCCGCCATCCTGCTCGCAGGTTTGGCGCTCTGGGCAGTTTACCGCGGGCCATCGGTGAGGCCAGCCCCGTCCGGCAGCGGGGCTGTCACGGCACCGACCGCTGCTGCCGGCCAGACCGGCGGAAAGGGAGGCACGACGGGCACCGCGGGGACACCGGCCGCAACCGCCTCCGGCAACGCGGCCCAAATGTCTTCCGGGCCGGCGAGTGCGCCCGATCCCGCGGACGGCTCCGGCCCGCCCGTCGCCCCGGCTTCCGGCGGAGCGGCGGCTCCGCCGGTCTTTCCACCGGCCGGAGGTGCAGACGGATCCCCGGGCGGTCCACCACCCCGCACCATTGCCGATATTCTCGAGGGCGCCGATCTTTCCGATCCGGCGCAACGTGATCGCGCCGTGGCGGAGATCGCGGCGTTGGAAAGCGCACGCAAGCAGGCTGGCGTGGCCCGCGCGCGGGAACTCGGCCTGCCCCTGCGCGTCGAACGTCCCGACGGCACCGTCCAGGAAGTCGCCGGCCTCGATGATGACGGTCATCCGCTTTACTTCACAACGCACAACGTCAGCGCCGCCATTTCGACGGGTGCCAATGTCCTCCAAGCCGCGCCTTACGACCTGCGCGGGACCAGCGCGTTGTTCCTCGGTGTCTGGGATGGCGGTTCGGCCCGCGCCACGCACCAGGAATTCGGCGGTCGCGTTTCGGTGCGGGACGGCTCGGGTTCGATCGACCACGCCACGCACGTGGCCGGCACAATGATCGCCGCGGGTGTGACCGCTTCGGCCAAAGGCATGGCCCCGGCCGCACCGGTCGCGTCCTACGACTGGAACAGCGACAAGTCGGAAATGACCACCGCAGGCGCGGCAACCGCGACCGAAGCAATCAATGCGACCGACAAATTTCTCATTTCAAACCACAGCTACGGTTTCATTGCCGGCTGGAACTATGTGGCCGCGGGCAGTCCATACCGCGTCTGGGAATGGTATGGCAACGGAACCACCGCGGCATCGGTCGAGGCCGATTTCGGCCTTTACAGCACCCAGGCCCGCGAGAGCGATGCGCTGGCCTTCACTGCGCCCTATTTGCTGATGTTTCGCAGTGCGGGCAACGAGCGGAACAACAACCCTTCCGCCGGCCAGGCCGTCGCCTTGTCCCCGGGCAGCACCAGCGTGGTGAATTACGACCCCGCGGTCCATCCGACCGGTGACGGAACCTACCGCGGCGGGTTCGAAACGATCAGCTTCGACGCCGTGGCCAAAAACGTGCTCACGGTGGGGTCGGTTCTTGACGCGGTGACTTCGGGCCTGCGCGATCCCTCCAAGGCGGCGCCCAGTTCCTTCACGTCTTACGGCCCGACCGACGACGGGCGCATCAAGCCCGACCTGGTGGCCAATGGCGAAAGCGTTTACTCCAGCCTGAACTCCGGCGATGCCTCCTATGGCACCTACAGCGGCACGAGCATGTCTTCGCCGAACGCCGCCGGCACGGCCGCGCTGCTCGCCCAGGAGTATGTCCGCCTGTTCGGGCAGGCCATGCGCGCCAGCACGCTCAAAGGATTGCTCATCCACACGGCGGACGACCGCGGCAACGCCGGGCCCGATTACAAACACGGCTGGGGCCTGATCAACGGGAAGGCGGCCGCCGACCTTGTCCGCGACCACCACGCCAACGCGCTGAAGGTGCGCCTGACGGAAGGCACCATGCCGACCAACGGCACGACGATGACCCATGAATTTGTCTGGGACGGGAGTTCGCCCATCCGCGCCACCATGTGTTGGACCGATCCCGCGGGCACCTCCACCACCATCAGCGATCTCCGCTCGGCGCGTTTGCGCAACAACCTCGACTTGAAAATCGTCGCCCCCGACGGCACCCAACACCTGCCTTACACCATGCCCTTCGTGGGCACCTGGACGCAGGCCTCCATGGACCTGCCGGCCACGACCGGAATCAACAACACCGACAATGTCGAGCAGGTCTATGTGGACGCCCCCGGCGCCCCCGGAGTTTACCGCGCGGTGGTCAGCTTCCAGGGGACGCTGGCCAATAACCAGGTTTACTCGCTCCTCATTTCGGGTTCGGCCAACGAGATTCCTCCGCCGCCGGCACTCGCGCTGGAGTCGGTCTCGCCGGACAGCGGCACCGCGGGCAGCGTGGTGACCTTGCAGCTCTCCGGCGCCGCGCTGTCCTCGGCGACCTCGGTCCAACTGACCAAAGACGGCCAGACCGCGATCAATGCCACTTCACTTTCCATGGCTGGTGAGCAACTCGTTTGCCAGGTCAACTTGGCCGGCGCCGCGGTGGGAACGTGGAATGTGGTTGCCGGCAATGGGAGCGAAACATCCACCTTGCTTAACGCCTTCACCGTGGTCGCTGCCCTTTACGGCGAATCATTCGATGGGACTGTGACCGGTTGGTCGTCTTCCTCCGTGCGTGGCTCGAATGCTTGGATTCTCGCGTCGAATAATTTCAAATCCCCGCCGCGATCCTATTTTTGTCCGGCTCCCGCATCGCAGACCACGACCTACCTTGTTTCGGCGCCGATTGTTATTCCGGCTGGTGCCTCCGGTTTGCAGTTCAAGTTCTGGCACTCATACAACTTGGAGTCGCGGCGGGACGGGGGGCGTGTCGAAGTTTCCGTCGACAATGGCGCGACATGGTTCGGCGTCGATTCGAGCGGTTCGGGAGTTGTCTTTGCCAGCAACGGCTACAACAACACCATACGCAACGGGACAACGAGCGATTTTGGCCGGGGCACATCCGTCTGGACTGGGAACAGTGGCGGCTTTGTCGAGACTGTCTTGAGCGTCACGGACAACGCCAAATTCGCGGGCAAGACAGTCCGTTTGCGCTGGGGTTTGGCCACAAATATTAGCAACCTGTCGTCGAGCATCGGCTGGTATGTCGATTCCGTCGCACTGTTCGGGAACGCCGACTTGCTCAACCAACCGCCTTCGGTGGTGACGCAGGCCAACGTTCCGGATGCCGGGACGGTGACCGACCCCGGCAGCGGGATCACCTACAGCCTTGTCGCGTCGGCTGGTGCGCCTTTGTCGGTCTCGGCTGCCGATGACGGCGGAGTGGAGAATCTCGACTACAGATGGACGGCAACCGGTCCGGGTCCGGTTTTCTTTTCCCCCAACGGCGGGAATGCGGCTTCCTCGACCCAAGCCGACTTTGAGGTTCTCGGCGATTACCAGATCAACGTCACCATGACCGACACCGGCGGCCTTTCCGCGACGAGCACGGTTTATGTCCGCGTGGAGATGGCTGCTTCCTCCGTGCGTGTTTCGCCGCCCTCCGCCTCGCTCGGGGTCGGCGGAGCGCAGCAGTTCGGTGCGGTCTTGCTCGACCAGTTCGGGGGCGAAATGGACAGTTCGGCGGCGGTCTTCACCTGGACCGTGACCGGTGGCGGAAGCGTCACTTCGTCGGGTTTGTTCACGGCCACGCAAGCCGGGGAGAATTTCGCCGTGGTGGCGGCGACAACATTGCCCGATGGGACGGTCTCCCGCACGCTGGAAACCGGCGGTCCGGCCCCGGACTCCGAGGCCAGCGACTTCGCGCAAGTCACCGTGACGCCGGGGGCCGCCACGGTCATGCTGGGTAACCTCGCGCAGGTTTATGACGGTCTGCCCAAGCCGCTGGCGGTGACAACTGATCCTCCGGAGCTGTCGGTGTCCGTGACCTACAACGGCAACTTGTCCGCGCCTTCCGCGGCGGGAACCTACGCGGTGGAAGCGGTGGTGACCGATCCCAACTACCAGGGCGGGGCCAGTGGAATGCTGGTCGTCGAACTCTCCGCTTTTGATGCGTGGCGCTTGGAAAATTTCGGGGAATGGTGGGAAAGCAACCCCGACTCGGTGAGTTCGGCCGATGCGGATGGCGATGGTGCGGACAACCACGCCGAATTCTATCTCGGAACAGATCCGGCCGACCCCGGTTCGCGTCTTCGCATCTCCGTCGCGCCGATGAATTCCTCGGCCGCGACCGTCACCATTTCTCCCGCGGTGACGGAGGGCGTTTATCTGCTCAAATCGTGGTCCGATTTGACCCAAACACCGGTGACGGCGTCCTTGGAAATTACCGGAAAGGCGGAGTCTGCATCGTTCGAAGTTCCGGCCGCGGCGGACAGAAATTTTTACCAATTGCTTTACACGCCGCCGGTCGGACGCGGCGGGCTGCCGATGCCTTGACCGTAAAGGTCACATCAACTGCGCGGCGATTTCGTCGGCCAGCAGGCGGCCGCGGGGGGTGAGGCGGACGCGCGGGCCGTGGTCTTCGAGCAGGCCTTCTTCGCGTAGACTGGTCACAAGTTCGCGGTTGCCGGCCAGTTTGGCCGGATCGATGCCGGCGTTCATGCGCAAGCCGAAGGCGATCGATTCGGCCTCGCGGGTTTCCGCGGGAAGGAACTCCTCGTTGGCCAGCGGGCGCACGCCGGCCTGCAGACCGCGGACATAGGCCGCGGTGTCGGGGATATTTTGCCAGCGGCGCTCGCCGAGCGTCGTCCATGCGCTGGGTCCGAGCCCGAGGTAATCGGCTCCCTCCCAATAGGCGAGGTTGTGGCGGCACTCGCGTCCGGGGAGGGCGTGGTTGGAAATCTCGTATTGGGCGTAGCCGGCGGCGGAGAGGAGTTGCACGCCCCGCTCGAAGAAGGTCGCGTCCTGGTCGGTGTTCTCGCGGAACTCGCCGCGCCGCAATCTGTCGAAATATTCGGTGTCTTCCTCGTAAGTCAGGCAGTAGGCGGAAATGTGATCGGGTTGCAGCGCGATGGTCTGGTGCAGGCTGTCCTCCCACTGGGCGAGTGTCTGTCCGGGCACGCCGTAGATGAGATCGAGGTTGAGATTGTCATAGCCGGCCGCGCGGAGGATGGCGAATGAGCGGCGGACTTGTTCCGCGTCATGGACGCGCCCGAGAATCTCGAGCAGATCCGGATCCCATGATTGCACGCCCATGCTGACCCGATTGACGCCGTGCGTGCGGAGCAACTCCGCTTTGCGCGCGGTCACCGTGGCCGGATTCATCTCGATGGTGAATTCGGCGACTTGCGTGAGATCGAGATGGTGGCCGAGACCGACGAATAGCCGATCGAGTTGCGAAACCGAAAGTGCAGTCGGGGTGCCGCCGCCGATGAAGATCGTCTCAGGCGCGCAGTTGGCACCGGAAAGTTCCGCTTCGCGGATGACGGCATCGACCAGCGGGTCCGCTTTGCCCGGTCCCGCGATGTCCTTGTAGAAGCTGCAATACGGGCAGATCTGCAGGCAGAAGGGGATGTGGATGTAGAGGTGCTTGGCAGCTTTTGCTGTAGCGGCGGCGTCCCCGCCGCCGGTCGCTGATGTTTCGTCGCCGGGGACGGCGACGCTAAAGGGTTGCCGTTGCATCTTCAGGACGCGCGGAGCGAGTGAATCGCCGTGCGGATGTCGGCCTCGGTCACCTCGTCCGCGACAAAAGCTTCGCCGAGGCGGGGTGTCACCACGTAGCGGATGCGGCCTTCGCTGAACTTTTTGTCGTGGCGCATGGCGCCGAGCAGGGCGTCGGTGGCGAGATCGGAGGGCATGGTGACGGGCAGGCCGAAGGCTTGCAGTTTTTCGCGGACGCGCCGGGCTTCCGCGGCGGGTAGTCCGTATTTGCGCTGCGAAATTTCGAGGGCGGCGCACAGGCCGAGGCTGATGGCTTCGCCGTGGAGGAACCGGCCGTAGCCGGCGACATTCTCGATGGCGTGGCCGACGGTGTGGCCGAAATTGAGCAAGGCGCGCAGGCCGGCGCGTTCTTCTTCGTCCTGCGACACGATCCCGGCCTTGATCGCAATGTTGCGGGCGATGAGCGGGGAGAGGGAGGCGCGCGGGGCGGCAGGGTCGAGTTCGTCGAGCATGGCGGCGTCGCGGATGACGGCGTGTTTGATGACTTCGGCGAAACCTTCGCGGTATTCGCGGTCGGGCAATGTTTCCAGCGTGAGGGTGTCGGCGAGGACCAACCGCGGCTGATGGAAGGCGCCGATGAGGTTCTTGCCGGCACGGGCATTGACGCCGGTTTTTCCGCCGGCCGAGCTGTCGACCTGCGCGACGATGGTCGTGGGAATCTGCACGACAGGGATGCCGCGGAGGTAGATGGCGGCGACGAATCCGGCCAGATCGCCGACCACCCCGCCCCCAAGGGCGACAAGGAACGAACCGCGGTCCAGACCGGCGGCGAGCAGGCGGTCCACGAGGTCTTCCGCAGCGGCCATGGACTTGGAATTTTCCCCGGCGGGGACGGCGAGCAGCTGCGGGGAAAATCCCGCGGTCTCCAGCGCTTCGATCACCACGGCGCCGTGGAGGGGTCCGACATTTTCGTCGGTGACGACCGCGCATCCCCCGCGCAGTCCGTCGGCGGCGCAAAGGGCTCCGGTCTGCGCGAGAAGACCTGGTCCGGCCAGCACGCGGCAGGTGCGTCCGGGAAGGGCGATAGGAATCTCGATCATGCGGCGGGCGTGCTTCCGGCGGCGACGATGGCCGCGCCGACCAGTCCCGCTTGGTTTTGCAGCTGGGCCGGGACCACGGGGACTTTGACCATGCCCTGCACGACCGGCAGAAATTTGTCCGCCTTGCGGCTGACCCCGCCGCCGATGATGAAGAGGTCGGGGTTGAAGAGGAACGCGTAGCGGGCAAGGACCTCGCCGACGCGCTCGGCCCACTCGGGCCAGCCCAGGTCTTTTTCCTCGCGCACGCGCTCGGAGGCACGCGCTTCGGCGTCCTTGCCGCGGATTTCCATGTGTCCGAGCTCGGTGTTGGGCAGCAACTTGCCGTCGAGGAAGACGGCGCTGCCGATGCCGGTGCCGAGGGTGATGAGAATGACCACGCCCTTGATGCCGCGGCCCGCGCCGAAGCGCATTTCGGCAATGCCGGCCGCATCGGCATCGTTCAGCACGGTGCAAACCCGGCCGAGTTTGGCCGAGAAGAATGTGGCCGCTTCGAAGCCGGCCCAGACGGGGTCGATGTTGGCCGCGGTGAGGACGCGGCCGCTTTTCACCACGCCCGGGAACGTGATGCCGACGGGGCCCGGAGTGGCGGAAAAATTTTCGAGGATTTGCCGGATGGTGCCCGCCACCGCATCGGGCGTCGAGGGCGAGGGGGTCGGGAGGCGCAGGCGCTCGGCGGACAGCGTGCCCGCGCCCGTGTCGACGGGCGCGCCCTTGATACCCGAACCGCCGATGTCGATGCCGATGATGTTCACCGGCGCCGATTGCACAACAGCGGCACCCGCGCCGCAAGGGGGAAAGCGGCGGCATTTGCTCTTGGCAACGGGCCGCGGTGGGGGACAATTTCCGGCATGCCCCTCCGGATCGATTTCCATGTTCACTCGTTTTTTTCGATGGACGGGATCAGCAGCCCCGAGGACCTCATCGCCGCGGCGCGGGCCGCGGGGCTGAACGGGTTCGCCGTGACCGACCACAACACGTGCGAGGCGGTGGACTACATGCTGGAGAAAGGATTCATGCGGGCGGACGGGAAGCCGGTTGACGGGTTTCTCGTCATTCCCGGCATGGAGGTGACCACGTCCGACGGGCATCTGCTCTGCCTCGGGAACCGGTTGCCGTCCTCGTTGCGCGGGCGTCCGGCTGCTGAAGTTTGCCAAGTGGCGCACGCCGCGGGGTGCCTGTGCGTGGCGCCGCATCCTTACGATTTGTTCCGCGCGGGCATCCGCGAGAGCGTGCTCGACACGTTGCCGCTCGACGGGCTCGAGGTTTTCAATGCCGCGACGACGCTCAAGCGTCACAACCGCAAAGCTTACGATTACGCGATGCGGCGGGGTCTGCCCATGACCGCGGGCAGCGATGCGCACCATGCCGGGGCGGTCGGCGTGGCTTGCACCATTCTCGAGACGGAGGACTTTTCCGTTCCCGGCGTGCTCGCCGCAATGCGGGAGGGGACCGAACTCGAGCAACGCTATCTCAGCACGCGTCAGACCATCCGCAAGACGTGGAACAACTGGTTCCGCCTGCGCAGCAAGCCGCGCGGCGCGCGCCTCGCGCGGGAGAGTTGAGCGTATCTCCTTGACCCTGCCGGGCCCGGCGGAAACCGTCTTGGAGTGAAAGCGAAAGCGCGCAAAAGTCCGCTTTGGGACGAGGTCTTTGCGCCGGATGGCGGACCCCGGGACGTTTACCGTCCATTGCTCGACCTCATCCTTGCATTGCCGCGCGGAGAGACCAAGCTGATCATCGAGCGTCTCGAGGCGACGATGCGCGAGATGGGAGTGACCTTCGACATCGCCCGCGACCGTCCGTGGGGGAAGCGCCCGTGGTTCTGCGACGTCCTGCCCCAATTGTTCGGCGGCCGCGATTGGGAACACCTCGCGGCCGGCGTGCGGCAGAGGTTGCGCGCCTTCGAAATGTTCCTCGGGGATATCCACGGGAAAAAAGAAATCCTCCGCGCGCAAGTCATCCCCTCCCGTCCGGCCTTGGGCAGCCCTTATTTCCAACGTCCCGCGGTCGGCCTGCCGCGTCCGGGCGGCGCGTTCCTCCATTTGTCGGGTCTGGCCTTGTCCCGCTTGCCGGACGGACGCATGGCCGTGGCGCACCATTATTTCAGCAATGCTTCGGGCATTTCCTACATGATGCAAAACCGGCGTGCGCTCTCACGCGTCTTTGCCGGGGCTTTCCAGGACCGCAATCCGCAGAGCATCGCCGATGTGCCGGTGTCGATCCTCGAGACTTTGCGCGCTCTCGCCCCGCAACCGACCGGAGATCCGGTGGTCGCCCTGCTCACCCCGGGCCCGGGAAGCCGCGCGTATTCCGAGCACAGCTTTCTCGCCCGGCGCATGGGGATTCCGCTCGTGCAAGGCGGCGATCTCCTCGTGCTCGACGACCGGCTTTATTTGAAAAGCGTGTCCGGTCTCGAGCGTATCGACGTCCTCTACACCCGCGTGGCCGACGCGTGGCTGGATTCGTTGGTTTTCAGCCGCGACTCGCTGCTCGGCGTGCCCGGCCTCGCCCAATGCGTGCGGCGGGGTCATGTCGCGGTGGCCAATGCCATCGGCAGCCAGTTGGCCGACGACCGGGCGCTCTTGCAGTTCTCCGGACGCATCATCCGTTTTTATCTCGGCGAAGAGCCCGTCCTTCCCACCCTGCGCACCTGGTGGCTGGGTGACATCGACCAGCGCGACCATGTGCTCGACCGCCTTGACGAATTCGACATCCGTCCGCTCTACGGCGAACCCTTCGCCCATCATGCGGCGAGCCGGCAGGACGACCCGGGGAAACTGCGCAAATTGTTGAACGACGAGCCGCAGAATTTCGTGGCCCAACCGCGCGACGCGGGGGCGGTCACGGTCTGCCTCGACCGCAAGGGCGCGCTCGACGACCGCCGGCAGGACCACATCGTTTTCGCCCTGCGTTGCCCGGGCGGCGACTACGAGGTGTTTCCCGGTGCGTTGACCCGCGTCTCGCCCGAGGACAGCGCCTTCACGGCGTCCGAACTGGGCGGTGGCAGTAAAGATACCTGGGTGCTGGCGAGCGACGAAGAAGTCGGACCGCGTGCCTTGGTGGTCAACCGCTCCGCCGAGGCCCACGCCCCGCAGGCCCATGTCACCAGCCGCGTGGCCGATTCTTTCTACTGGCTGGGACGTTATCTCGAGCGCGCGCAGAGCCTCGCCTACATGGTCGGCGTGATCGAAAGCCTCGAGACCGAGGAGCTGAACCGCGCCGAGCAGCAGCTTTACCGTCCGGTCTGGAACCGCGTCCTGCCCCCCTTGGAAAACCGCGAAAGCGGACGCAAGCGCGGCATCTCCAGCGCGCTCGAGCGTTACCATCTGGTGCTCGACGGACGCGAAGAGGGCTCGGTGTCCAGCACCTTGCGCCGCGCCGCGTGGAATGCGGGCCAGATCATGGAATGCCTGAGCGTCGAGGCTTACGGGGTGCTGAGCCATCTCGAGGGACGTTTCTCCCGTGCGCGATTCCGGCCCGAGATGGACAAGGCCGGGCTGGCTTTGACCACGCAACGTTTCAGCGCCGAGGCGACTTCGGGTATCGCGGAGTTTTTCGGCATGGCCGAGTCGACCATGCTCGCCGATCGCGGGTGGAATTTTTGTCTTCTCGGCCAGCAACTCGAGCGGGCCGCCATCACGGCCAATGCGGGCCTGACCATCTTCAAATCTCTCGCCCGCCGCATGGAGACGCAGCCGGAGTGGCCCGAGCATGCGGTGGAAATCGAGCTCTCCGCCTTCCTCCGCCTGCTCGGGTCGCGCGATGCCTACCGCCGCGTCTACCAGATGCGTGCCGAACCGGTGCCGGTCCTCGAGTTGCTTTACGATCATCCCGAGATGCCGCGCTCGGTGCGCCGTTGTCTCGGGCGCTGCGCGCATCTGCTCGGGGACGCGGACCGGGGTTCGCCGGGATTGCTCCGCACGAACGAGGCGATCGAAAGCGTCCGGCAACGGGTCGCCGCAGCCGGTTGGCCGGCTTATCTCCTGCCGGCCACGGCAGCCTCCGGCGAAGCGGGGGGCGGGGTGCAACTCGATCCGGCGCGCATCGGCGATCTGGTCGCGGTGCTGACCGGCATCACCGAGCAAACTTACGCCATCCATGAAGTCGTCACCGACGGTTTCATCAACCATCAGATCCTCCTCGACTGATGCGCTTCGAGATCCTGCATACGACCGGATACCGCTACGAGGAACCGGCCAGCGAGGCCTACATCGAGGCGCGTTTGACCCCGCCTGCGCGCCCGACGCAGCAAATTTTGGCCCACGACTTGCTCTTCGATCCGTCCGCACCCTCGTCGTCCTACACGGACTACTACGGCAACCCGACGACGTTCTATTCCATGGTCAAACGCCACGAACATCTCAGTGTGACCAGCAGGATCCTGACCGAAACCTGCCCGCCTGTGCTGCCGGCCGAAGCCCTCGACCTGAGCGTGGGGGAGGCGCGGCAAATTTTTTCGTCGGTCACAACCGATGTTTTCGATTACCTCCGCGCCTCGCCGGCCGTGCCCACGGGGGGCGAGGCGGCCGATTGGGGACGTCGCTGGTTGCGGCCCGAGGCGCCCCTGCGCGCTGCCCTCGGCGCGCTCAACGGGGCCATCCATCGCGGATTCCGTTACGTTTCCGGGTCCACCGAGAACTGGACGCCGCTGACCCGGATCTGGAAAGCGCGCGCCGGGGTTTGCCAGGATTTCGCGCATCTCATGATCAGCGTGTTGCGGACCTCGGGGCTGCCGGCGCGTTATGTCTGCGGTTACATCGAGACCGATCCGCCCAAGGGCGGACGCCGCCTCATCGGTTCGGTCGCCACCCATGCGTGGGTCGAGGTGCTGGTGCCCGGCATGGCATGGGTTGCGCTTGACCCGACCAATGATCAATGGTGCGGCGAACACCATATCGCGGTATCGTTCGGGCGTGATTTCGCCGACGCCACGCCGCTGCGCGGGACGTTCAAGGGCAGCGGCGGACAACAAATGAAGGTCAAAGTCGTGATGAAACGCACCGCATGAAACTTATCGTCGAATACCGCGCCGACTACCGCTACGAGCGGAGGGTGGGACTTTCGCCGCACGTCGTGAGGTTCTTTCCGCGTGACGCTTTGCAAGCGCGCGTGTCCGCCCTGCGCTTCGCGACCAACCCGGCCGGCTCGGTCCACTGGCGGCACGATCTTTTCGACAATGTGGTGGCCCAGTGTTTCTACCCGCGGGAAGAAGACAGTTTGCACTTCGCTTTCCGCGCCGAGATTGACGTCGCGGAGCGCAACCCGTTCGGCTTTCTCCTCGACAGCCGCGCGTTGCAGTGGCCGGCCGATTACACCCCGCGCGAACGCGCCGTCTTGCCTGCCTTCCTTATCCCAGACGCCAGCAACTTGCCCGCCGCGTTGCGTCCGATATCCGGCAGCGAGACCATCGGCGCGCTCGTGGCCATGAACCAATGGATCCACGCCAACATTGCCTACGAAAGGCGGGAGGAGGGCGAACCGCACACCCCCGGGGAAACATTGCAGCGCGGGCGCGGCGCCTGCCGGGACACCGCCGTCCTGCTGGCCGCCGCGTTGCGGGCGCAGGGCTTCGCCGCGCGGCTGGTCAGCGGATTCCTATGGGAGAGCACCGGCCATCCCGCGGAGCACAAAGCGGCGAATGCGCTGCACGCGTGGACCGAGGTTTTCCTGCCCGGTGCGGGCTGGGTCGGGATGGATCCGTCGAACGGCGTTTTCGTCGATCACCATTACCTTGCCACCGCGGTGGGAGTTTTGCCGTCCGACATCGCCCCGGTCTCCGGCTTGTATTTCGGCGACCGCGCCGTGCCGCACCGGTTGGAGACGTCGCTTGCCATTTCCCATTCTCCCGATGCGTAGTGGCGGTCACAGTCCGCCGCTTCAACTCAATTCAAGGGGGATCGGGCGCCTCAGGCCATGATTTCCTCGTGGAAGAGGCGGCCTTCGGTCGTGGCTTTGACGTAACCGGCGCGGATGGTGAAATCGCCGAAGTGTTCGCCTTCCTGACGCTCGGTGGCATAGCGGCGGATGATGGGGGCGAGTTCGTTGACGATTTCCTCGGATTTGACCGACGGCTTGTAGAGTTTGTTCAGGCGGGCCCCGTCGAAGGCGGCACCGAGGTAGATGTTGTATTTGCCCGGCGCGCGGCCGACGAAACCGATCTCGCCGAGATAGGGTCGGGCGCAGCCGTTCGGGCACCCGGTCATGCGGATGATGATGTCGGTTTCGCGCAGCCCGCATTCCTCGATGACTTGGTCGAGTTCGCTGACCAATTGCGGCAGGTAGCGCTCGCTTTCGGCCAGGGCCAGGCCGCAGGTGGGCAGCGCGACGCAGGCCATGGAATTCAGGCGCAAGCCGGTGATGCGTTCCGGGATGTCGAGTTTGTATTCCTTGAGCAAGGCCTCGATGCGGGGCTTTTGCGCGGCGGTCACGCCGCCGATGACCAGATTCTGGTTCGCGGTGAGGCGGAAATCGCCGGTGTGGATCTTGGCGATCTCGTGCAACCCGGTCTTGGCCGGAAGTTCTTCGGTGTCGCGCAGGCGGCCGTTCTGGATGAAGAGCCCGTAGTACCAGTTGCCGTCGGTGCCCTCGCTCCAGCCGTAACGGTCGCCGGAGCTGGTGAATTCGAACGGACGGGTCTCGCCCAGCTTCCAGCCGAGGCGGGACTCGAGTTCGTTTTTGAACCAATCGACCCCGCGGTCCTCGATGGTGTATTTGAGGCGCGCGTGCTTGCGGTTGGTGCGGTCGCCGAAATCGCGCTGCACGGTGAGGACTTTTTCCGCGACTTCCACGGCTTTCTCGCGCGGGAGGTATCCTATGACATTGGCCAGACGCGGATATGTCTTCGTGTCGCCGTGCGACATGCCGAGACCTCCGCCGACCGAAAGGTTGTAGCCGAGGAGTTTCCCGTTTTCCCCGATCGCGATAAAACCGAGATCCTGGGTGTAGACATCGATGTCGTTGCTCGGCGGGATGGCGAAGCCGGTTTTGAATTTGCGCGGGAGGTATGTCTTGCCGTAGATCGGCTCTTCTTCTTCGTCGGGCGTGACTTTTTCGCCGTCGAGCCAGATTTCGTGGTAGGCGCGGGTCTGCGGGGTGAGGTGGGTGTTGACCGCCCGGGCGTCCTCGAGCACGGGGCCGTGCAGGGCGGACTGCCACGGATTCGGGTTGGCCATGACGTTGCGGTTCACGTCGCCGCAGGCCGCAATGCAATCGAGGACCGCGGCGTCGATGCCCTGCATGGTCGTTTTGAGGACATCCTTGGTGATGAAATGCAGCTGGAAGGCTTGGCGGGTGGTCAGTTTGAGGGTGTGGCTGCCGTAGCGGTCGGTCAGCGCGTCGATCTTGAGCCACTGTTCCGGCGTGCAGACGCCGCCGGGGACGCGGACGCGGATCATGAAGATGAAGTTTTTTTCCAGTCCGGCCTTTTTCCTTTCGCTGCGCTGGTCGCGGTGGTCCTGCTGGTAGATGCCGTGGAATTTCGACACCGTGGTATCATCGTCCGCGATGGCGCCGGTCGAGCGGTCTTCCAGGCTGGCGGCCAGGGTGCCCCGGAGGTAATTACTGGTTTCTTTGAGGCCCTCGACTTTGGAAGGCGGTTTGGGGTCGGCGGTGTCGGAAATCATGGTTTCGGCAGTGGATGAAAAGTAGTGATCTGCCCGATGGCGGGCAACCGCGTAATGCGCGGGTTGCACGAGGGCACGGTTTACGGCAGAGGTTACGTTGCCATGTCGGATCTGGTTTCGCAGTCCTTCCCGCCCGAGCGGCTGACCGCGGTCTCGGTGCTGCGGGCCTACCGCGATGGATTTTTTCCCATGGCCTGCGGGGACGGGCGGTTGCGTTGGTTTTCTCCCGACCCCCGCGGGATCCTGCCGCTGGACGGTTTGCACCTCCCGCACGGATTCCGGCGGGTTCTGCCCAGACTGGAATTCGCGGTGACGGTCAACACGGTGTTCGACGAGGTTGTCACCGGTTGCGCCGACCGCGCGGAGACTTGGATCGATCCGGCCATCGCGCGGGTCTATGCCGATCTGCATGCGCAGGGAGCAGCGCACAGTGTGGAGGTGTGGGCCGGGGGCAGTCTCGCCGGCGGGCTCTACGGCGTGCAGTTGGGCGGGGTTTTTTTCGGGGAGTCGATGTTTTCGCGGGTCAGCGAGGCATCCAAAGTCGCGCTGCTCGCCCTCTCCGGCATCCTGCGCATGCAGGGCTTCGGACTTCTCGATATCCAATGGGTGACCGACCACCTGGAAAATTTTGGCGCGGTCGAGATCCGGCGGCCGGTCTATCTGAACTACCTGCGCGAGGCGATGATGCGCTCGTGCTTTTTTCCCGCCGCCGGCGAGGTGCGCGTCGCGGAAATGCCGCGACAGCGTCCCCCCCGCCGGTTGATTCCGGCCACAGCCCTGCCCGGGGACGGCGGCACTACATAGGTTCCGACTTGATTTCGCCGTCGGCGAAAAGAGTGACGATTTCCTTTTCCCTCGCGGCTTGCTCCGCCGAGGTGAGCGGACGGCGTTGCGCGTCCATCGTGATGGTGAATCCGCGGGCCAGCGTTTGGCGCGGTCCGAGCAACTCGAGGGCATGCGCATGGCGGGCGTGGCGTTGGCGGCTCTGACGGAGGATGGCCGACGCGGCTTGCTCTTGGCGGTGGCGCAGGGCGGTGAGGCGTTCCGACCACGAGGCCAGTCGCGTTGCGGGGGAACGTGCGGCGAGAATGGCGCGCGCTTTGTCCGCGCGCTGCTGCAGCACCCCGAGCACCGATGACGCGGATGCCTTGGCGCGTTCACGCAAATCGTCGGTTTCCTGACGCAGGTCCCCGATCCGCCGCAAGGGGGCGCGGAAGACTCCGGATGCGGTGCGCAGTTCGAGCCGTGCGGTGTGGCCCGCGAGATGCACTCCGGCATCGCGGTGGAGACGGCGCAGAAACGACCGCAAACGGTCCAGCGTCTCGGCGCGGTCGCTGCTCAGAATTTCGGCCGCGGCGCTCGGCGTGGCGGCGCGCACGTCGGCGGCGAGGTCGGACGTGGTGAAGTCGATCTCGTGCCCGACGGCGGAAATGACCGGCACCGCGCTGGCGGCGATGGCACGGGCAACGGTCTCTTCGTTGAATTCCCACAAATCCTCGAGGCTGCCGCCGCCGCGGGTCACGACAATGACATCGACCGCGGGGAATCCGCTGCGTGCCGGCTCGGCAAATTGCGAGACGGCCCGGGCGATTTCCGCCGCCGCGCCGCGTCCCTGCACGCGGACGGGTGCGATCATGACGGCAATGTGCGGCGCACGTCGTCGCAGGACATGGAGAAAATCACGGATGGCCGCGCCGGCCGGGGAGGTGACCACGCCGACACGCACCGGATGCGGAGGCAGCGGCTTCTTGCGGGCCTGCTCGAAGAGTCCTTCGGCGCGGAGCTTTTCCTGCAAGGTGCGCAGCTTGGCCTCGAGTTCACCCGCCCCGCGCGGTTGCACGCGGCGGACGATGATCTGGTATTGTCCGCGCGGCTCGTAGACGGAAATCTCGCCGGAAATTTCCACCTTGAGTCCGTCGCGCAGGGCGGGCGCACCGGCACCCGCGGCGCGGAAGAGGACGCAGGAGACCTGCGCGGCTTCGTCCTTGAGGCTGAAATACTGGTGACCGGACGGCTGGCGCCGCAAGTTGGATAATTCGCCCTGCACCCACACCTTGCCGAGCCGGCCTTCGAGGCAGGCCCGGACCTCGCGGTTCAGCTGCGCGACCGTCCACGGTGCTTCGGGCGGCGCATCCTCGTCGTCCTCGGGAAAGGCCAGAATGCCTTGGTTGCTGCGCGGCATCAGGGAGGGAACTGCTGCCACTCGCGGCGGAGGATGTCGACCAATTTGCCGAGACGCAGCGAGAGTTTGGGCTCGGACAGGATTTGCTGCGCGGCCAGGGGATCGCGGACCAGATGCTGCGCGAAAAGATCGCCGAGCATGGCGGGGTCGTGCATTTCGCCGGCCGCCTTGACGAAAGTGTCGGGCAATTCGATGCCGCGCGAAACGAGACCGGTGCAGATTTCCTGCAGTTCGCGACGGCGGGCATGGCAGTCGTCCTCCCGGTCGATGATGGTCGGCAACGGCCGGGCCCGGCCGACGAGGTATGGCTCCTTTTGGTCGAAGCCGGTGAATTCGACGCGGCCCAAACCCTGCAGGATGAGTTGGCTGGTGCCATCGGGTTGCCCCACGCAGGCGCGGACCAGACCCGCCCCGGCCACCGGAAAGATGGATTCCTCCCCGGTATCGGGCCGCACCATGCCGACAGCGAAAATACGGTCGCCGGCCAGCACCTTGGCCAGCATCTCGCGGTAGCGCGGTTCGAAAATGAAAAGCGGGAGAAGGGCGTTGGGAAACAAGATCACCCCGGAGAGTGCCATGACCGGGAGCGATGCGGGGAGTATGATGGGATCCGTCTTCACCACGACCAACTTACGTCAGATTCGGCCGGGCGGGATCTTTTTTCGCGGCTTTTTCGCTTCAAAAAGTGCGGGGGCCTTGGCTAGGTTCACGCCATGCCGTCCGAGCCGAAATACCGCCGTATCGTCCTCAAACTCAGCGGCGAGGCTTTGCGCGAACCGGGGAGCAAGGACAACATCTCACCCCAGATCGTCAACCAGATGGCCCAAGAGATCAAAGAGGTCCAGAGCCTCGGGGTGCAGGTGGCCGTGGTCATCGGCGGGGGCAACATCTGGCGCGGACTGGCTGCCTCGCACCGCGGCATGAACCGCACCACGGCCGATTACATGGGCATGCTGGCCACCGTGATCAACGGCATGGCCTTGATGAGCGGACTCGAGGACATCGGCCTGACCACGCGCGTGCAGACCGCCATCGAGATGAACAACGTGGCCGAACCCTTCATCCTGCGCCGCGCGCTCCATCACCTCGAGAAAGGCCATGTCGTCATCTTCGTCGCCGGCACGGGGAATCCGTTCTTTTCCACCGACACCACCGCCGCGCTGCGGGCCAACGAGATCGGGGCGGACGCCATCCTCAAGGCGACCAAAGTCGACGGCATTTACGATGCCGACCCGAAAACGAATCCCGGCGCGAAAAAATACGACCACATCACTTACACCGAGGCCCTGCAACGGCGCCTGCAAGTCATGGACTCGACGGCCTTCAGCCTCTGCATGGACAACAAAATGCCGATTGTGGTTTTCAACATGGCGGATTCGGGCAACATCAAACGAGCTGCCATGGGCGAACCGGTCGGGACGCTGGTGACCGAGGGCTGAGCAATTATGGACGAACTACTTTTCACCGCGGAAGAAAGCATGGAGAAAGCCCTCGACTTCATGAGGCACGAATTCTCCAGCGTGCGCACCGGCAAGGCATCGCCCGCTTTGGTCGACGGTATCGACGTCGATGCCTACGGATCGGTCATGAAGCTCAAGCAAGTCGCGCTGATCAGCACCCCCGAACCGCGTCTCATCGTCATCCAGCCTTTCGACGCGGCCAACATCAAGCCGATCGAAAAGGCGATCAACGAGTCGAGGATCGGGATCAGCCCGGTGGTCGATGGCAAAATCATCCGCCTCCCCATTCCCGAGCTGAGCGAGGAAAGGCGCAAGGATCTGGTCAAGACGATCAAAACGATGGCCGAGGAAACCCGCGTCCGTATCCGCGCCGCCCGCCGCCACGCCATGGATGCGGCCAAGAAAATGGAGAAAGACGGCACCCTCACCGAGGACGACCTCAAGAGTGGAGAGACGCAGATCCAGAAACTCACCGACAAATTTGTCGCCGACGTGGACAGCCAAGTGGCTTCCAAAGAGACCGACATCATGAAAATTTGATCACAGTCATGCGCCGCTTCACCGCCACCATTCTTTTGTTCGGTCTTTTCTCGTCGGCGGGCCTGGCCAACGTGGTGCGGGGCGCCCCCGAATTCACCTGGCTCTCCTCCGGCGCGCGCGGGCAGACCCTCAAATCCGTGCGCGGCCAACCCGTCGTGCTCATCGTCGCCCAATCGCCCGTCCAGCGAATCTTCCGCGCGCAGGTCGGTCAGTTGCAGAAGGCCTACCAACTCCTCGGCAACGAGAGGGCCCTGGCCGTCGCCGCCTTCACGCAGCAACCGGGCCTGATCAAATCGAACATCCCTTTCGTCCTCGCGGCCAATCCCGCTGCGGTGGCCGGCGCCTACGGGGTGACCGGACCGTTCGCCATTTTCATCATCGGGAAAGACGGCAATATCGACGCGCTCTCCGACCGTGTCATGTCCGGCCAGCGCATTCTCGACGTGATGAACAATTCGTTCGTTGTCCAGCGCGACAACCGCAAGAGCGAGTAGCGCTCAACCCGCGCCCAGAATCGCCTCCGTCATCCGCAGTGCTTCCACATTGGCGCGCACGGCGTGAACACGGAAAATGCGCGCGCCGAGTTCCCGGCCGAGACTGGTCAGCGCCACCGTCGGCGCATCGCGGTCGGCGATATCCGGGCAACCCGCCGCCGCCGCGAGGAAGGATTTGCGCGACACTCCCAGCACCACGGGGCAACCGAGCCCGGTGAAAGTGCCGAGCGAAGCGATGAGTTCCAGGTTGTGCTCCGCGGTTTTCCCGAAGCCGATGCCGGGATCGACGGCCAACCGGTCGCGCGCGATACCGGCCGCTCCGGCCGCCTCGAGTCTCTCGCGGAGGAAGCCCGCCACGTCCCGCGCCACCGCGTCATAGTGCGGATCCTTTTGCATCGTACGCGGGGTGCCGCGCATGTGCATGAGCACCACGCCGGCCCCGCTTTCCCCGCCGACCCGCGCCATTTCCCCGTCGCCGCGCAACGCGGTCACGTCGTTGATGATTTCCGCCCCGGCCGCCAGCGCGGCGCGGGCGACGTCTGCCTTCGAAGTATCGATGCTCAGTGCGGCCGGGGTCCGTCCGGCCAGACCTTCGATCACCGGAATGACCCGCCGCAATTCCTCGTCGCGCGGGACGGCGCCCGACCCCGGCCTTGTCGACTCCCCGCCGACATCGAGGATTTCCGCACCTTCCTCGGCCAAGCGCAGACCGTGTGCAATGGCGGTCGCGGCATCGTGGAACTCGCCGCCGTCCGAGAACGAATCCGGCGTGACGTTGATCACCCCCATGATCACACCGCGGTGCGTGAGGTCGAACGCACGCCGGCTCGTGCGCCAGATCATGCGAGCCGGATGCGGGCCGAACGGCCGTGCGCGTCGAGTCCCTCCACGCGGGCGAAGGCGTCGACCGTTCCGACGGACCTGGCCAGCGAACGCCGGTCGAGCTCGACCACGCTCGTGCGCCGCTGGAACTGGTCGGCAGTCAGGCCGGCGAACGACTTGCCCGCGCCACCGGTCGGCAGCTCGTGGCTCGGGCCGGCCAGAAAATCCCCGATGGCCACCGGCGACCATCCGCCGAGAAAAATCGCGCCCGAGGTCAGCAACTGCGGCGCCAAGGCTCGCGGGTCTTTGACCTGCAGGGACACATGCTCCGAAGCGAACGCATTGGCCAGGCGCACGGCTTCGTCCATACCGCGCACCAGGACGAGCGAGGATTCGCGCAGCGAATCTTCCAGGATCTCCCCCCGCGGCAAGGTGGCCGCCTGCTTTTCGATCTGGCGCGCCACGGCCCCGAGCACGGTCGGCGCATCGGTCAGCAACAGCGCCACGCTGTCTCTCCCGTGTTCGGCCTGGGCCAGCAAGTCGGCCGCGACCCATGCCGGATTCGCCGTGCGGTCGGCAATGACGAGAATTTCGCTCGGGCCCGGCAGGAGATCCACTGCCACGCGTCCGAAAAGTTGGCGCTTGGCCTCGACCACGTAGCTGTTGCCCGGACCGAAGACCTTGGCCACCGGGCGGATGCTCTTGGTTCCGCAAGCCAGGGCGGCCACGGCTTGCGCTCCGCCGACGCGGTAAACTTCCGTCGCGCCGGCCAGGTGCAGAGCGGCGAGCAATTCCCGGCTGATCCTGCCGTCTCTGCCGGCCGGAGTGACCGCGACGATTTCCGGCACGCCCGCCGCCGCGGCGAACGCGCAGGTCATCAGCGCGGTGGAAACCAACGGCGCCGTGCCGCCCGGGACATAGATGCCGACCCGTTGGAAAGGATCGAATCGTTCGCCGACTTTCGCGCCCTGCGCGTTGCGGGCCGACCAGTTTTTCCGCAGGCTCCGGCGGGCGAATGCCTTGATGTTGCGGTGCGCCGCTTGCAGCGCCCGGCGGGTCGGGGCGTCGAGCGATTTCCACGCGGCGGACAATTCGCGCGCCGGCACCCGCAGCTGCGCCGGGGTCAATGCCGGGCCGCCGAATTTCTTGGTGTAGCGGATCAGCGCCGCATCGCCCTCCTTCTCGATGGCTGCGATGATGCCCCGCACCGTCTTCTCCGTCTCCGGGGTCGCTCCGGCGCGCCGGCCGAGCGATTTCAGGAAGCGGGCGTAGTTTTTGTCACGCGGACGGACGATGCGCATAGTGACAAGCATGCCCGAGTCGCCGCGCAAGCTCAATAAAAGTAGACGCGTCGCCTCATCCCGCCCATTGGAAATCGACCGGTTTCTCCATCTCCGGATGCAGGCTCTTGTGCACCGGGCAGGTGAGTGCGGCGTTTTCCAAAAGGACGCGCTGCGGATGGTCGGGGGGCAGGGGAACCTTGATCGTTGTCTCCAGCCTGGCGATCCGCCGCGGCGTATCGGGCGACATGACTTTCGTCACTCCGATCTCCATGCCGCGTAAATCCAGCTGATGCCGCTCGGCTGCGATGCCCATGATGGTCGCCATGCAACTCCCGAGCGCCGTGGCGACCAGATCCGTGGGCGAAAAAGACTCGCCCTTGCCGTGGTTGTCCACCGGCGCGTCGGTGATGACGGTCCGGCCGGAGGGGCCGTGGGATGCGGTGGAGCGCAAGTTGCCTTCGTAGCGAATGCCGATTTTGACCATGATGAGGGAGAATCAGGAGGCGCGCCCCTCCGGGCAAGCTCATTGCGCTTGAAAGTCCGGCGGGATGGGGAATGGTTGAGTCGTGAAGCTGGTGCACCGGTTATTTTTGATTCTGCTTTTGCCGGTGCTGACCGATGCCCGTGCCGTGGTGGTGGCCGGAGCCAACGGCGGTGGCAACACCTCGAACAACACCACCGCCGTGCAAATGGCCGCGCAGCTGGAATTGGGCGACACGTCGTTTTATGACAATGTGTTGCCCTACAGCGATGCCGGTTCGATTTATCTGGGCTGGGCCCACACCGTGGATGGTCCGCGGGCCTACCTTCTCTCCGCGGTGCATATCACCCTGAGCAGCACCATGCTGATCAATGCGGTCTCCTACTCGGTCGCGAGGCAATTGATCAGCGGATCCGATGTCGCCTTGCTCACCCTGAGCAATGTCGACGGGACCATGCCGCCCTTGCCGGTGGTCAATCTTTCCACTACCACGCCCTCCATCGGCACGGAGGTGATCATGGCCGGCTTCGGTCGGAATCGCGTGCAGGATGCCGCGACCAATGCGAGCACTTCCGATGCAGTAACCGTGCCGGACGGGACGGGCTACACCACAACGACGCCGCGCATCCTGCGTTGGGGCACCAACCAGACAGTGAGAGCGAATGACCCGCCCGGCGCACCGCTTGCTCTAGCCACATTGAATCTTGACGGACGCCCGACGGTTTCTTTTGCCACGGATTTTGATCAGCCGGTCTCTGGCGAGTGGCTGACCAGCAATGAGGCGCAGGCGGTTGTCGGCGACTCGGGTGGTGGCGTTTTCGACACGAACGGAACTCTGCTTGGCATCATTGTCGCCGTCTCCGGCAACGACAAAAACGATGCCGCCTTCGGCGAGAAAACCTATTTCGCGGACGTTGCGACTTACATGACAGCCATCGACACCGCGATCGGCTACACTCTCGTGCCCGAACCCTCGACCACCGCGCTCCTTTTTTTCGGCGCCGGAACCGCAGCTGTTTTCGCGCTGCGTCGACGTCGTTAGAGTATTTCCGCGCTTATTTTCGTTTCGCGAGCAACGCGAGGAAAAAGACGCAACCGAACGCTCCGGTGATCACACCGACGGGCAGCTCCGTCCCGGCCAAGATAGTGCGTGCCGCGAGGTCGGCTCCGACCGTGAGCATGGCTCCGATCAGCACCGTGGCCGGAATCAATCCCCCGTGCGGCGCTCCCGCCAACCGCCGCGCGATGTGCGGGGCCATCAGTCCGACGAATCCGATGGTTCCGCAGGCTGCCACCGTCAGGGCGGCCAAGACGGCCGCCAGCGCGATGCCTCCGGTTTGCAGCAAGCCGACCCGCACACCGAGGTGATGCGCACTTTCGCCGCCCAAAGCGATGAGGTCGAGCGGACGGTGGAGAATGTAGACCATGACAATCCCGAGCAAGGCGGCGGGCACCAGCAGCCAGACCTCGGTCCATCCACGACCGGCAAAACTTCCCATCAGCCAGAAAAGAATGCTGCGCAGGGCCCCGGGATCGAAGCGCAGGATGATCACGGTGGTGAACGCCTGGGCCAAGGCGCCAAGGGCCACGCCGACCAGCAGGAGCGATGGCAGATCGGCTGCGATCCGTCGGCGGCAGAGAAGCAGCACGATTCCCGCGATGAGCAAGCTTCCGGCCAAAGCGGGCCAAGTCACCACGGTGGCGCCGGCGGCCAAAGCCAGCACCGCGCCCAGCGCCCCGCCGGAGGAAAGTCCGAGAAGGTAAGGTTCCGCCAGCGGATTGCGGAAAACGGCCTGCAGGAGGAGTCCGCCCAAGGCCAGATTGACTCCCGCCGCGGCAGCCAGCAGCACGCGCGGCAGACGCAGTTCCCAGAGGACAAGCTGGGCACGTTGCAGTTCGGGTGTGACCGGACCGGACCGGAGCAAGTCGACCAAACGCGGCGCATCGAGCAGTTGCGTCGGACCGATACAAACCGCCGCGACAAGCAGGGCCAGCGCCGCTGCTCCGAGAATGCCGAGTCGAAGCGGCGTGTTCATGGGACAAAAACCGTTCCCGGGCGCCCGGTGAAAGGGTTGGGGGTCACGCGCAGCGCGTCGCAGCGGAAGACGGCCTGCAAATTTTCCGCCGTCAGCACTTCCTCCGGCCTGCCGAGCGCGCGGACCCGTCCGTCGGACAGCATCATCAACCGGTCGCAAAACTCGGCCGCAAGATTGAGATCGTGCGAGACGCAAAGGACGGCACGTTGCCGCTCGCGCGCCAGGCGACGCAGCAGAAGATGCACCGCGAAACGGTGTCCGGGATCCAGATGCGCCGCGGGTTCGTCGAGCAGGAGAACAGGCGTCTCTTGGGCCAAAGCGCGGGCCATGAGGGCGCGCTGCCACTCGCCGGTGCTCAAGGCGCGGATGCTGCGCTCGCGGAATCCGGCCAGATCGGTCTCGGACAGCGCGCGCGACACCGCGGCGCGGTCTTCCTCCGTGGCCAAGGCGAGGGCAGCGCGGTGCGGATGGCGTCCGAGCAGCACGAATTGTCCGACGGTATAATCGAAGAGCGGCGCCTCGACTTGCGGTTGCACCGCGCAGCGCCGGGCGCGTTCCATGGCCGCGAGATTTTCCACCCGGTCTCCACCAAGAGTGACCTCGCCGCCGCGCAGCGGAAGCAATCCGGTGACCGCCCGCAGCAACGTGCTTTTGCCGCAGCCGTTCGGACCGACCACGCCGAGCACTTCGCCCGCGTGCAGGGCGAAGTCGATGCCGTGCAAAACGTCCGCTGCCTCATATCCGGCCCGGATACCACGACCCTGTAGCGGGGGGGGGGGGGGGGGGGGGGGGGGGGGGGGGGGGGGGGGGGGGGGGGG
>JBBECM010000007.1:0-23414 GCA_040881855.1 Chthoniobacterales bacterium
GTCCCTCTGTGCTCTCCGTGCCTCCGTGCGAGACGTCACTTTCCTTGACCCCCACCCCATCCACACCGCACCCAACCTTGAACTCGCTCCCACCGCGTGCTACGCGTCCTGTTTGGGTCGTCTGTCCGCATTGGAACCGAGGACAGCGACATCGACGTTTTGGTCGAAGTGGATCCGTCCATCGGCTTGCGCTTTGTCGATCTCGCGGCGGCAATCCAAGAGGCCCTCGGCCGCCCGGCGGATGTCGTCTCGCGGCGCGCCATCGACCACGCACGTTGGGAAGCCATCCAGCCGGAATTGGCCGATGCCTAAACGCGATCCCGCCTTGTTGGTCGGGGATATCAGGGCCTGCCTGCATCAAGTGGCAGAAACCACCCGCGGCATGGATCTTGACGCTTTTCGGAGCGACCGCACGCATTGTGCCTCCCGATTCCGAAAGCGTGGCCTCGGCCCGTTCCGTCGGGATCGGTTTCGGCGACCGCTGAGCATCGTAACTTTCGCCAACTGCCCGACTCTTGAGCTTTCGTGACAAACGAAGCACGAACCCTTGAGCGAGTGATCTAAAGCGCGACAACCTCAAGCTCGGGAGCCACGTGCCGGAAGTGGCTGATGTTGAGTGTGCGAATGACGGTGCATCCTTGGCGGCGCGCCACTTCGGCATGCATGGCATGGTAAAACAATCCTCCGGTCACACTGCGCGAGGGCGCGGAAGAAAGAAGTCGGGCCAACGAACGGACACCGAGGTCCGCGACTTGCAACTTGGCCGCACAGTCCAGAACCATCTGGGACGCATCATGAGCTTTGATCCGAAGGCGTTTGTCACCGGAAAGTGTCGCGTACGCTTCGGCCAGAGCGTGGACCGAAGTCACGTTTGGGCGTTTGATCAGAGCATCGGCTTCCGCAAAATTGCCGCTGTTGAGCAGACACGCCTCGACCAGAACCGAGGCATCGAGAAACACGCCCTTCACTGCTTGAGCCGCTGTGTCCGCATCCTCCCGACTGCCGACGCGCTGTCCCAATCGTCCGGCAACATTCCGGCGAAGACCAGCCGTTGACCGCGCCGCTTTACCGGTCCGGCACCTGTGGCTGGGCGCGACAGTTGCGCGACATCCCCGACAACTTCGAGCTTCAAGCGAGTACGGCCCTCGATACCCAAGGCCTCCCGCACGGACTTGGGGAGGACGATCCGGCCAACATCATCGACATTCAATGAGATACTCATGGCAAGACAATGCCGTGCTGCCATGGTCTTGGCACGAAACGGTGCAGCCCGCTGGGCGAGCGGGCCCTGCCATGGGAAAGATCCGGAACTCCGTGACTCGCTCCGCGTTACCCGCCAACCGCCACAACGTTGCCGGTTTCGGCAGGGTCAATACCACCAATCTCGATCCCCGGATTTTTTGGCGGGCTTGGCTTCGCGCGGCGCCTCGTCGGCGCCGGGTTTTTCCACAAGGTGCGCGGGCAGTTCGGCAAGGAAGCGCGAACGCCGCTGGAAAGGCTCGCCGTAGCCGCTGTTGAGGCGGATTTGCGGGTAACAAAGATGCAAGTGGTCGCGGCCGCGGGTCACCGCGACGTAAAAGAGGCGGCGCTCTTCCTCCAGCGAGTCGGGCTTTTCCAGCGAGCGGGATCCGGGGAACATACCCTCGGTCAGCCATATGACAAACACCGCGCGCCATTCGAGGCCCTTGGCCTGGTGGACGGAGGACAGCACGACGCGGTCCGTGTCGGTGTCCCGCCGCGCACCCGAGCCGTCGACATTGGTCAGCAGGGCGATCTGGGCGAGAAATTCCTCGAGCGAGGCGAACTGACGCGCGTAACCGCCGAGGGTGCGCAGGTCCTCGCGCCGGTTCTCGTAGTTGGCGAACTCGGCCTTCATGTAATCCTCGTAGACCGCCTCCATCACGGTCTCGATGGCACGGTCGGGCGCGATGGGTTGCCGTGAGGGCGCAATCTCGTCGAGGGTGGCCGCCAGTTGCTCCCAGACTTTGGCCGCGCGGGCCGGCGGCTTGGCTTGGCGCAGGACTTCGCCGAAGGGCGCGGCGGATTCGGCGCCGGCTTTGACCACCGACCACAGGCTGTCCGCGGTTTTCTCCCCCACCCCGGGCAGCAGGCGGACCATACGGCGGAAAGCGGTCTCGTCGCTCGGGTTGAGCGCGAATTTCAAAAAGGCGGCGACGTCCTTGACGTGCGCTTGCTCGAAGAAGCGCAGTCCGCTGGTCACCTCGAAAGGAATCCCGCGGCGGGTCAGCTCGAGCTGGATTTCCATCGAATGGAAATGCGCGCGGTAAAGGACGGCCATCTCGCGGAAATCGAGACCCTGGCGGTTAAGTTCGAGGATCTGCTGCGCGACGTAGGCCGCCTGGTCGTTGTTGGTCGGCAACTCGGCCAGCACCGGACGTCCGCCGGCCTTGCGCCAGGCGCGCAGGTTTTTCTCGAACTGGCGGACGTTGCCGCGGATGGCCGCGTTGGCCACCTCGAGGATGCCGGGCACGCTGCGGTAATTCGTCTCGATGCGGTAGGTCTGCGTGCCGGCGTAGCGTTCGGGGAACTTGAGGATGTTTTCGAAGTTTGCCCCGCGCCACGAGTAGATCGATTGGGCATCGTCGCCCACCACCATGATATTGCCGTGCCGGGATCCGAGGAGATCGACCAGTTCGGCCTGCACGAGGTTGGTGTCCTGGTATTCGTCGACCAGCACATGGTGGAACTGGTTGCGGTAGTGCTCGCCGACCTCGGGATGGTCGCGCAGCAGCTGGTTGGTGCGGAGGAGGAGGTCGTCGAAGTCCATCGCGTTGGCCGAGACCTTGCGGCGTTCGTAGGCGGCGCGGACCGACGCGATGGTCTCGGCCATGCCGTCGAAGTAGCCGAAGCGGTCGTGCACCACGACATCGAGCGGGTCGCCGGTGTTGGAAGAGAGGGAGAACAACTCGGCGAGGACGTCGGGTTTGGGGAAACGTTTGTCGCGCGGCAGGCCGGCATCGTTGGCCACGCTCTTGAGCAGGTCGGATTGGTCCTCGCGGTCGAGGATGCTGAAGCCGGGGCGGAAACCGATGGTCTCGGCGTGGCGGCGCAGGATGCGGTTACCGATGGAATGGAAAGTTCCGCCCCAGATGCCGTCGGCCTCGGGGCCGAGCAATTCGCTGACGCGCCCGGTCATCTCCCGTGCCGCTTTGTTGGTGAAGGTGAGCAGGAGGATCTGCCACGGCTTGACCCCGTGCTCGAGAAGCCAGGCCACCCGGTAGATCAGCGTGCGCGTCTTGCCGCTGCCCGCGCCGGCGATGACCAGCGACGCGCCGCCCGCCGAGGTCACGGCGGCCAGTTGCTGGTCGTTCAACTCGGCGGCGTAGTCGATGCGGGTGCCGGCGGACGGCGCAACGGGGCCGTTCAAAGCCGCAGCCCCCATTCCAGCAACCGCTTCGAGTCGTCATAGACGTGGGCCTTGTTGCTGCCGAGGACGACGGCGATCACGTCGCGCCCGTTGCTTTGTCCGCTCGACACCAGACAGTGACCCGCGGCGCTGGTGAAACCGGTTTTCATGCCGTTGCACCACGGGGCCTGGTGCAGGACGCGGTTGGTGTTGACCAACTGGCGCACGCGGCCGTCGGCGAAGCGGAATTCGGCGCGCGGGGTGGCCACGATGCGGCGGATGACGGGATTGGCGTAGGCATTGCGCGCGATGATGGCGATGTCCCGCGCGGTGGAGAATTGTCCGTCGGCCGGCAACCCGTTGGCGTTGAGGAAACGCGAGGAGCTGGCGCCCATGGCGCGGGCACGGCGGTTCATTTTCAGGGCGAAGGTCTCGTAACTCCCGGCATTGTCGCGGGCCAGCGCCTGGGCGACATCATTCGGGCTCTTGATGAGGAGGGCTTGCAGCAATTCGAAGCGCGAGTAGGTCTGGCCGGATTTGAGGTAAAGTTTGGTCGGTGCGGCCGCGGTGTCCTCCGGACGGATGGTGATCCGCGACCAGAGGTTGCCGGATTCGGCGATGAGGAGGGCGGTGAGGAGTTTCTGCGTGCTGGCCACGGCACGATGCTCGCGGGAATTTTTGCTGAAGAGGACGCGGCCGGAGCGGACGTCGACCAGGATGGCCGACTGGCCGTGCACTTGGGGGGGCGGCACTTTGGCCGCCGCCGGAAGGGCGGAGAGCAGGAGAGCGAGGATGGCGGGCAGGACTCGCATGCGACCCGGCACAATGCCCGCTTTTGGCGGGGGAATCAACCGCGGGATGGATCACTTCACGGCTTGTTCGATGAGCGCATCGGGCGCGGCGCCGAGGTCGCGGGCCCTCTGATAATGACGGCGGGCCAGTTCGACGGCAGGCGGATTGCGTTCCAGGCAGAAGACGGCGAGGTTGAAATGCGCGTCGGCGTAGTCCGGACGCAATTCGACGGCACGGCGCAACTCGGACTCCGCGGCATCGAACCATCCGTTGCGTCCCGCCGCGACGCCGAGATAGTTGCGCGCCACCGGATCGGACGGCGCATGCACCACGGCCTGCGCGGTGGCG
Organism: Chthoniobacterales bacterium; assembly: GCA_040881855.1. GTDB lineage: Bacteria > Verrucomicrobiota > Verrucomicrobiia > Chthoniobacterales > JACTMZ01 > JACTMZ01. The sequence goes on from JBBECM010000007.1 coordinate 4,508, forward strand.
GCCAGGGCCTGCATGATTTTGTCCCGGTCGAGATAGAGGATGCCGAGGTTCAACCACGCCGTCGCATCGTCCGGCTTGAGACGCAGCGAGGCCTGCAAGAGACGCTCGGCCTCGTCGTATTGCCCGAGCCGGTATTCGGTCACCCCGAGGTTGACCAGTGCCGGGAGATTGTCCGGTTCGACCTTGAGAACACGACGGTAAGCTTCCCTCGCGCCGGCGTAGTTGCCGCGTTGGAAGGCAAGGAGACCGTCCACGCTCATGCGGTGCAAGGTTTCCGTCGCGACGGGAGCCTGCATCTCCGGCGCGACCTCGACCGGCACGAGCGCGGCGGGCGGAGGTGGCAGGGCGGTGACCTGCACCGCGGTGGCGGGACGACCGCCGCGCGGGGCCGCGTGAAGACTGTCCGTGCTTATGACAATCAAGACAGAAGCGGCGAAAACGGCCGCCCGGCGGTCAGGCTTGCGCATCGCCGCCGCCGAGTTCCCGCGCGCGGAGGGTGGCGGCGCAGACCGCATCCATCACCGCGGCCCGCACGCCGCCGCGTTCCAGTTCGGCCAAACCCGCGATGGTCGTGCCACCGGGGCTGGTCACCATTTCGCGGAGCAGCGCGGGGTGCATCATGGTTTCGGACACCATTCCCGCGGAGCCGGCCACGGTCTGCACGGCGAGTTTGGTCGCGAGGTCGCGGGGCAGGCCCATCATCACGCCGCCATCGGCCAGCGCCTCGATGAAGAGGTAAACATAGGCCGGACCACTGCCGCTCAGGCCGGTCACGGCGTCGAGGAGCGCTTCTTTGACCGGAAAAGCGCGTCCGACCGAAGTGAAGATCTGCTCGACCGCAGCGGTATCGCTCTCGGTCACCCCGCGTCCGGTGGCGTAGGCGGAGGCGCCCTTCTGTACCAGCGCGGCGGTGTTCGGCATGACGCGCACGACATGGCAGTCCGGACCGGCCGCCTTTTGCAGGGCTTCGATGGTGATGCCGGCCACGATGGAAATAAGGAGCTTGTTCTTCAGCTCGCCAGCGGCCGCGGTCACCGCGGGGAGGGCGTCCTCGGGTTTGACGCAGAGAACGACGAGGTCGGAGGCGGCGGCCACTTCACGGTTGCCGCGGACCACGCGGACGCCGCTTTCGGTGCCGAGGACTTCAGCGGGCTCGGCTAGGCGGTCGTGCACGTGCACTTCGGAAGGTTCGCTCAATTTGGCCGCGAGCACGCCTTGGATCAGGGCGGAACCCATTTTACCGCAGCCGATGAAGCCGATTTTCATGCCTCCAGCGTAGGACGCCGCGGCGCCCGGGCAAGCGGAAAGAGCCCGCGAGCCGGTCGCGGCCCGCGGGAGTTTTCAGTGTTCAGTGGGAATGTGGCGGCGGGCCATGTCCGCCGGAACAAGAGGATCCAAAGCATCGACAAGCTCGGTAAAGCGCCCGCAGGAGTGCGGCAAGAAACTCAGAAATCCACCCCGAGCGAAACACCGAGAATCGCCGCATCGGCCACCGTATCGGTGCCGCCGGGATGAACGATGTATTGCGCGAAGGGTTGCACGAACGACCAATGGTTGACCCGGAACCGGTAGCCGGCTTCGACCAAGACGGTTTGTCCGGACCCGGACCCGCTGCCGGAGTATTCTCCGAGCGCGGCGCCGGCCATCAATTGGTCGCGGTCGCGACCGGGCACCAGACCCTCGTAGGCCGCGCCGCCGTGCGCGTAGAAGGAAAAGTCATTGTCATAAGGCGGGGCAAAGTAAAAGAGGCTGAGCAAGCGCAAGCCCTGCTCGCCGGCTTCGCGCCAGAGCATCTGGTCGGCCAACCAGTAGAAGCCCGAACTTGTTGCCGCCGAATTCCTCGTTGTCCTCGCCGTAAAAATACCCGCCAAAGCCGTATTTTCCGGGGAGCTTGGCCGCCCCGAGTTCCGGCTTGAGGCCGGTTTCGCCGATAAAAAACAGTCCGTTCTCCGGCGGTTCGCCCCGGAACATCAGGCCGTGGTTGCCCGAGGACGTGGGGTTCGGGTAGGACATGAACAGTCCGAGTTTGGTGTATTGCCAGGGGACCGGCTTGACCTCCAAGGTGCCTCCCCACGTGGAGAAGCTCGAACTGAACGGGATGTTGCCCCCGAGACCGCGCGAGCTGGCCAGCGCGTTGTCGGCGAAAAACTGCGCCACGGGTTGAAGGATGAATTCCTGCTGCGGGCGCAGCCAACCGACCTGTGCCGTGAGCAGATCATCCACACCGCAAACACCCGGCGGCGCGTAACGCAGGCCGAAGTTGACCATGCGCCAACCGGTGCCCCCGGCATAACGCGAGGGATTGAAGAGGCTGTCGGCCTCGACCAGATTATCCGGGTTGGCACCGGGCCCCGCGTCACGCCAGCGCCCTTCGCCGAACGCGGTCAATCCCTCCAGCGCTTCCCAACGCAGGGCCTTCCCGAGATCGAGCGCCGCGTTGAAGACGACTTCCTGCGAGAAGGCGTTGCCGGAGCCGTTCTCGCTTTCAAGCACCCCGAAATAAATCCCGCGCCAGCGCCCGGTGAGGGTCAGGCCGTGCTCCGCCGCCGCGGGGCGGAGACCGAGGAGATCGCCGCTCACCCGCTGGCCGTCCCACCAACGGGAGAACGGGTCTTCATCCGCGGCGCGAAGCGGAGCCGCGAGGAAGCACCCGACCAAGAGAAAGGCCTTGGCGACCGACAGCGGCCGGCCCGGCCGCACATGGCCTTCGACAACTGGGAGTCCCGTCATGGCAAGTCTGCACCCCAGAGGGAGTGCGTTGCATACTGTCCGCTGCGCGGAGGCCGAAGGGAATCCTGATCGGCCGGGCACGGGGAAAGAGAACACCTGAAACCGCCGCGTCAGTCGTCAGCCCCGACGCGGAACCGGTAGCCTTCGCCGTGCACGGTCTCGATGCGGGCGTCGTGCGGGCGTAGCTTGCTGCGCAGCCGGCGAACGTGGGTGTCCACCGTGCGGCTGTTGGCCAAGTTGCGGTATCCCCAGACGTCGCGCAGGAGGGTTTCGCGGTCGAGGACCCGTCCGCGTTTCTCGAGGAGAGCGGCGAAGAGTTTGAACTCCAAGGCAGTGAGGTCGAGCTTGCGGCCGCCGAGACGGACCTCGAAAGCACCGCGGTCGAATTCGAACGGGCCGGCCCGGAGAATATCCTCGCCGGGTGCCGGGCGCGATTTGTCGATGAGCAGCCGGAGGCGCAGGACGAGTTCGCGCGGACTGAAGGGCTTGGTCAGATAATCATCCGCGCCGATTTCCAACCCCGCCACGCGGTCCTCCGGGCGCGCCTTGGCCGTGAGCATGAGGACGGGGATTCCGGCGGTTGACTCGCGCGCCTTGAGCTGGCGGCAGACATCCTCGCCCCGCATCTCCGGCAGCATGAGGTCGAGGACCACGGCGGAGGGCAGTTCCTGCCGCGCGGCCTTGAGTCCCGCGACACCGTCCTCCGCCTCGAGCACGGCAAAGCCTTCCTTGCGAAGGTGCAAACGGAGGAAGTCGAGGACATCGGGTTCGTCCTCGATGATCAGAATGACGTCTTTTCCGGAGGCGGTGGCGGGCATGCGTGCAATTGCGGCGAGAAAGCAGCTCCGCAAGGAGACGCCTAACAGCGCGGGGGCGGGGTCGCCAACGATTTCGTGTGACGAAATTGTCACGCACTGCGCCCTTTACCCGGGTGCGGGCCGGTGGGATGAGTTTCCCCCGATGATGCACCATCGCGCCGGCTGGATTTCCGATGTCCATCTTGGAACGCGCGGTTGCCGTGCGGAAGCCCTGCTCGAGTTTCTCCGCGACCATGAGTTCGAGACCCTCTACCTGGTCGGCGACCTGATCGATATCTGGTCGTTGCGCCGCCGCCGCTACTGGCCCCAGTCGCACAGCGATGTTATACAGAAAATCCTGCGCAAAGCACGCAAAGGGACGAGGGTGGTCTATATTCCGGGAAACCATGACGAGTTTGTCGCGGAGTTTCCCGGCGATTTCGGCAACATCGAGATCATGCCGCGGGCGGTCCACCGCACGTGGGACGGACGCAAAATCCTCATCATCCACGGCCACGAGTTGGACACCGTGGTGCAGAACATGGGCTGGCTCGCGCACGTCGGCGACATCGGCTACCAGATCCTGCTCCAAGCCAACCACCCGGTGCATTGGGTGCGCCATCATCTCGGACTGGCCCCCTGGTCGCTCAGCGCCTACGTCAAATCGCGCGTGAAAAACGCGGTCAACTTCATCAGCGACTACGAAGAGGCCCTTGCGCGCTACGCGGCGGACGCGGAGGCCGGCGCAGTCCTTTGCGGGCATATCCATATGCCGGCCGTGCGGAAAATCGGGGACGCCAGCTATTACAACTGCGGCGACTGGGTCGAGCACTGCACCGCGCTGGTGGAGAACCGCGACGGACGGATCGAACTCCTGCGCCTGCATGATTCGACCGCGGCCGTCGCCGGCGGCGGCGCGGCCTAGCAGCAGCCCGAACCCGGTGGACAGTAGTCCGCAGACCCCGCGGACGGCGGCAGGCAGATTTCTTTGGCCAGGCAATCGGTGTGCTTGGTGCCGAGGTGCACGGTGACGACTTCGTCCGCACCGACCGAGACCACGGGAAACTGCGAGACCAAGCCGTCCTCGTATTCGAGCTCGACCGGAAGGTTTGCCAGGCCGAGCGGCTCGAGGGCGCGGGCGATGATGGCCGCGAGTTTGCCGGCGGAGAGGCGGTGGTCGGTGTCGTCGGCCACCCACGCCTGCAGGCAGCAGAAGGAAGTTTTGCGGTGCTCCCCGCCGCAATCGAGGAATTCCCGGTCGACACGTCCGACCTCGGTGATATGCGCATGGTCGGGGACGCGTCCGCCGTCGGGCAGGATAAAGCGAAGAGGTTTGTCCCCGAAGGTGGAGAGCAGGGCGGTGAATTCGGTGGTGTTCATAGAAGGGTGCGGTCCGGCGTGCGGTCGCGCCGGCCTTGGACATAGGCCTCGAAGACGCGGCGGATTTCATCACGGACACGGCGAAAGTCGGCTGCGATCTCCTCCGGCGTGCCGGTCGATTGGGCCGGATCATCGAAGGGCCAATGGTGGCGGTTCACTTGCCCGGGGTAAACCGGGCAGGCTTGGTCCGCGTTGCCGCACATCGTGATGACCGTCTCCACGTCCCGGTCGAGGAACCCGTTCATGTGTTTCGACGTCTGCCCGGAAATATCGATGCCGATCTCGGCCAGCGCGGCGATCGCTTGCGGGTGGACGTAACCGGCCGGTTGCGATCCGGCGCTGCACACTTCGAGGAAGTCACCGGCTGCGGCGCGCAGGATCCCTTCGGCCATGTGACTGCGGCAGGAATTCCCGGTGCAGAGAATGAGGACACGGGGTTTGGCCTTCATGATTTTGTTTTTGCCATCGCACGGCGCACCGCGCGGCAGGCTTCGCTTTGCAGGAAGGCGCGGTCCGGTTCCGATAGCGCACCCTCGCCCGCACGGTCGGCTTCCTCGATGATCTCGCGGGGGAAATATCTGCGGCGGAGCCGGAAAGCGACATGGACGAGACCGATGAGCACCGGCACCTCGATGAGCGGTCCGACCACGGTGGCGAAAGCGACCCCGGACGAAATACCGAAAACCGCGATGGCCACCGCGATGGCCAATTCGAAATTGTTGCCCGCCGCGGTGAAGGCCAGCGTCGTGCTGCGGGCATAGTCCGCCCCGACCCGGCGCCCGAGGAAAAAGCTGATGCCGAACATGAGGATGAAGTAAATGCTCAACGGCACGGCGATGCGGAGCACATCCAGCGGGAGTTTCACCATGGCGTCGCCCTTGAAGGTGAACATGACGACGATGGTGAAGAGCAGGGCGATCAGCGTGACGGGTGAAATGACCGGGAGAAATTTGCGGTCATACCATTCGCGTCCCTTGAGCGGGATGAGGATCACGCGGCTGAGCACGCCCGCCGCGAAGGGGATCCCGAGGTAGATCATCACGGTGGCGAAAATTTGCCCGATGGTCACATCGGCCAGCGACTTGCCGCCGAGCCCCTGCACCCCGGAGAGATCGATGCCGAGCAAACCGGGCAGCCACGTGATGAAGATCCACGCGTAGAGCCCGAAGGTCAGAATCTGGAACACGCTGTTGAGCGCGACGAGGCCGGCGCAGTATTCGCTGTTCCCCTTGGCCAGCTGGTTCCAGACGAGCACCATGGCGATGCAGCGGGCGATGCCGACCAGAATGAGGCCGACCATGTAGTCCGGGTGGTCGCGGAGAAACAACACGGCGAGGACGAACATGAGGACCGGACCGATGATCCAGTTCTGCAGCAGAGACAGTCCGAGCACTTGCCGGTTGGAAAACACCTCGGGCATGGCCTCGTAGCGCACCTTGGCCAGGGGCGGATACATCATGAGGATGAGGCCCGCCGCGATGAGCAGATTGGTCGTGCCGACCGTGACCGGGGCGAAGAAAGCCTCCGGATCGGCAATGAGGAAATTCCCGGCCAGAACCCCCGCGGCCATGGCGACGAAAATCCAGAGCGTGAGATGCCGGTCGAGAAACGACATCCGGCGGGTGATCGAGTCTGTCATAGGAGGGCGGTCGCGGTGCAGCGACGGGAAACGCCGCGAATCTTCGACAATCGCTGCAAATCACGCCGGAAAACGGGCTCTTCGGCCGCGCAGTCCTGCAGGCAGGCGAGGTTGGTCGCGAGCAATGGCGGCCGACGCGCGGGCAACCGGTAGACGATCCATTTGCCGCGCCGCTCGGTCTCGACCATCCCGTGGCGGCGCAGGTAAGCCAGATGGCGCGAGACCTTGGCCTGCGGTTCACCGAGCACATCCTGCAGATGGCAGACGCAGAGCGGTCCCTGCAGCAGGAGATGCACGAGGCGCAAGCGCGTGCGGTCGCAGAGGCATTCGTGGATGCGAACCAGGTTCACGTCCCGAAACATATTCGCTTGTGCATATATGTGTCCAGCGCGGCAATCGGGACCGCGGCGTCGGTCAGTCTTCGAGGTCGACGTTCTGCAGGCCCATGCGGCTGCCGGGCACGGTGAACCCGGAGAAGCGCGAACCCGAAGCGGTGGCCACCTCGGAGCACAACACCGAGTTGTGAACATTCCGTCACAAGTGGCCTTCCTGACAGTGTAGAATCAACCGAACCGGCCGGTGATGTAGTCCTCGGTGCGCTTTTTTGCGGGGCTGGTGAAAATCTTCGAGGTAAGACCGAATTCGACCATCTGTCCGAGATAGAAAAACCCCGTGTGGTCGGAGCAGCGGGTGGCCTGCTGCATATTGTGGGTCACTATGACAATGGTGAAATCCTTTTTCAGTTCGCTGATCAGCTGCTCGACGCGGGCGGTGGCGATGGGGTCGAGCGCGGAGCAGGGTTCGTCCATGAGGAGGACTTTCGGGCGCACCGCGATGGCGCGCGCGATGCAAAGGCGCTGCATCTGGCCGCCGGACAACCCGAGGGCGCTTTCGTGCAGGCGGTCTTTCACTTCGTCCCAGAGCGCGGCGCCGCGCAGGCTGCGTTCGACCGTCTCATCGAGCGTGCCGCGGTCGCGCACGCCGGCGATGCGCAGTCCGTAGACCACATTTTCGTAGACCGACTTGGCGAAAGGGTTGGATTTCTGGAAGACCATGCCGACCAGGCGGCGCAAGGCGATGACTTCGAGCGAAGGGTCCCACAGGCTGCGTCCGGCCAGGGTGATGTCGCCGGTGTGCCGCACGCCGTCGATCAGCTCGTTCATGCGGTTGAAGTTGCGCAGCAGGGTTGTTTTGCCGCAGCCGGACGGACCGATGAACGCGGTGACCCGTTTTTCGGGGATGTCGATGTTGATGTCCTGCAGGGCCTGCTTCTTGCCGTAGAAGAAATTGAAGTCGCGCACCGAGAGGACGATGCGGGCGGCCGCCTCACCGGCGGCGGGCGGCGGGACGGTGGCGGGACAGGCGGTGGTGGGCGTGTCGTGCATCGGGTCAGTGCTTTTTGCTGAAGACGAGTTGGGCGGTGACGTTGGTCACGGTGACAAGGAGAACCAGCACGAGGGAAGCGGTCCAAGCCATTTTCACCTGATGCTCGAACGGCATGGTGGAAAAATTGTAAATCAGGACGGAGAGCGAAGCGGTCGGTTCCATGAGGGAGGACATCCAGAACTGGCTGAAAAGGGCGGTGAAAATGAGCGGGGCGGTTTCCCCGGCGGCGCGGGCCACGGCGAGCATCACGCCGGTCATGATGGCGGGCATGGCCTCGGGCAGGACGATGCGCCCGATGGTCTGGAAGCGCGTGGCGCCCAGTCCGTAGGACGCCTCACGGTAAGCGCGCTGCACGCCGAGGAGGGCCTGTTCCGAGGTGAGCAATATGGTCGGCAGCATGAGCACGGCCAGCGCGACGCCGCCGGCCAGGGCGGAAAATTTCCCGGTGGCCAGCACGACGGCGGCGAAGGCGAAGACGCCGCAGATGATCGACGGGATGCCGGTGAGGAGTTTGGCCGTGAAGCGGACCGCGGCGGAGAGACGGCTGCCGGGGTGGTATTCGCAGATGTAGATCGCGGCGAGAATGGCCGGCGGGGCGGCCAGGGCGAGGGCGAGGCCGACCATGAGGAGGGTGCCGACGATGGCATTGCCGAAGCCGCCGCCGGCCATACCGGCCGCGGGCGGCAGCTGGGTGAAGATCGACCAGTCGAGCAGTTCGCTCCCGTTTTTCACCACGAGGTAAAGGATCGACGCGAGGGGGATCATCGCGGCGAAGGACAGGGCGATGCACAAGCCGGTGAGCACGCGGTTGCCGAGCGAACGGCCGAGCATTTTGGTCGACTCGCTGCGGTTGTCGTCGAAAAAGTCGGCGGCGTGCGTGACGGGATTGTCCATGGCGTCAGCGGATCCCCGCCGTTCTCCTTTCCGTGTAACGCAAGACGGCTTCACCGGCGAAGTTGACCGCGAGGGTCAGCGCCACGAGGACGAGCGCGGCATACATGAGGGCGGCGACCTGCATCCCGGAAGCTTCGCCGAATTGGTTGGCCAGCAAGCTGGCCAAGGTGCCGGACGGGGCGAAGAGCGACGAGGACAGGCGCGAACTGTTGCCGATGAGCATGGCCACGGCCATCGTCTCGCCCATGGCGCGGCCCAGCGCGAGGATGGTCGCGGCGACCACGCCCGGTGCCGCGGTGGGCAGGATGACACCGAAGATGGCCTCCCAACGCGTGGACCCGAGGGCGTAGGCACCTTCACGCAGGGTGCGCGGCACGGCGACGAGCGAGCTGCGCGAAATGGCGGTGATGGTCGGCAGAATCATCAAGGCGAGGACAATACCGGCGGTGAGCAACGAGTTGCCGTAGGCCGGGCCGGAGAGGAACGGGAGATGACCAAAACGTTCCGTGGTCCAGTTGCCGGCCGTCTGGACGATCGGAATAACCACAAAGATGCCCCACAGCCCGTAGACCACGCTGGGAATGGCGGCGAGCAACTCGACGACGAAGCGGACGAACTGGCGGGCGGGACGCGGGAGGAAATCCTCGCTCAGAAAAATCGCGATGGCCAATCCGGGCGGAAACGCGATGACTAGCGCGATGAGCGCGGTCGCACCGGTGCCGACGAGGAAAGGCAGCACGCCGTAACGTTCGCGGTTGGGTTGCCAGCTGGCACCGGTCAGAAAGCCGAGACCGAATTTTTCCAGCGCCGGCTTCGCCTCCTGGAAAACCTCCCAAAAAATCCATCCGAGCACAAAGACCGAGGTGACAGAGGCCAGACGCGCCAGCCATTGGAAAAAATCCGGGCCGCTGCGCACCGGCACGCCGTGGATACCGTCCGCGCTGGCCGTTTCGGTTGCCATGGGGAAAGCGCGGCGCAGGGGCGGGCCCTATTCGACGGTGGCCAGAGCCGCGTTGGCTTTGGCCACGACGGACGCAGGCAGCGGGATGTAGCCGAGTTCGACCGCGAAGGCCTGACCTTCCGTCAGTCCGTAAGTCACGAAATCCTTCAGCGCCTGGAGTTTGACCGCATCGTCGTATTTCCGGTAAAGCAGCAACCAAGAGAACGTGGTGATGGGATAGGCGTCCGGCGCTTCCGAGTCGACCGGCCAGGCACGGAGGTTGTCGGGCAACTCGACCGAGGCCAGCGCGGCAGCGCCGCTCTCCGGCGTGGGCGCGATGAAGTTGCCGGATTTGTTTTCCACCGAGGCGACGGGAAGTTTGTTCTGCTCGGCGTAGCCAAACTCGACGTAACCGATGGTGCCGGGCGTTTGCTTGACCAGCGCGGTGACACCCTCGTTGCCCTTGCCGCCGACGCCGACGGGGAAGGTCACCGATTTGTCGAAACCGACTTCCTCGTCGAACTCCGGGCTGATGGCGGCCAGATGCTGGGTGAAGACGAAAGTGGTGCCGCTGCCGTCCGAACGGTAGGCCACATTGATCGAGCGGTCGGGCAGCGGAAGCCCGGGATTGGCCGCGACGATGGCAGGGTCGTTCCACTTGGTGACCGTGCCGAGGAAGATGCCGGCCAGTGCGGCGCGGGTCAGCTTGAGACCGGCGGCACCCTCCAGGTTGTAGGCAAGGACCACGCTGCCCGCGGTGGCCGGGACCAGGACCGTCCCGCGGGGGGACTTGGCTATCTCGGCATCGGTCATGGCGGCGTCGCTCGCCCCGAAGTCCACCACGCCCTGCAGGAAATTTTTGACCCCGGCCCCGCTGCCGACCGACTGGTAGTTCACTTTGATCGACGGCACCTGCTTGTTGTATTCGACCGCCCAGCGTTGGTAGAGCGGGGCGGGAAAAGTCGCGCCGGCGCCGGAAAGCTGCTGCGCTTGGAGCGCGGGGGTAAAGCCGGCGGCGAACACGGCCAAAGGGAGGATGACCTTTTTCATGGTTGGATGACGGGAGACACGATCCTCGCCTGCCGCGCACGGGGGAAGAAGCGAAAAGCAAAGCTGTGACGTTTTTGTCACAACTTGTCCGGACCATGGGCTCTCCCGATCAAGACGGAACGGGCGGCCGCGGCTTGCACCGGGAACGGCAAACAGGGTAGCTTGCGGGCGGATGGAGGAACCGGCGAGCAAACACACTCTGGACGAGTTCGAGGGCGCCTTGCTTTCCCTGCGCGACAGCGTGTTGATGATGGCGGCCCTGACCGAGCGGTTGCTGGCCAAGGCCGGAGAGGCGCTTTTTTCCCGGAGCCTCGAGGCCTGCGAACAAGTCATTGCCGACGACTCGGAAATCGACGCGCTGGAGAAAACCGTCGACGAGGAAGGTGTCGCCATTCTGGTGCGGTTCCAACCACTGGCCAACGACCTGCGCGAGGTCGTTTCCGCCATGAAAGTGAGCAGCAACCTCGAACGCGTGGCTGACCAAGCCGTGAGCATCGCCCGTCGCGCGCGCCGCCTCAACGAGTCGGGCACCCTCGCGGAGACCGCCTCGCTACGGCCGATCGTCGACCTCGCCACGGGTATTTTTCACGACGCCGTGCGCAGCTTCGCGGATCGCGATGACGGACTGGCCCGCGGACTGAAGGAGCGCGACCGGGCGCTCGATGCCCGGCAGCACCGGGAAATCGAAAACCTCACCGCACGCATGGCCGAAGACACCGCGCGCCTCAAAGACTACCTCGACCTCGTCCTCATCGCGCGCAACATCGAGCGCATCGGCGATCACGCCACCAACATCGCCGAGGATACCATCTTCGCCGCGTCCGCCGAGGACATCCGCCATACCGCGCCACCCGTTGGCTTGTGAAGTGCGGCGTGTGTCGAATTTGTCACATTGGGGTGTGGTTGTGACGTAAACTGTTGGGGCAAAGTAGTTTGTCATTTTTTCGGGCGCTTTCTCACTCCGAGACGGTGATTGCGCCGCGCCGCGGCTTTGGGGATAACTGCCTTGCACATGGGCATGTGGATCGGACGCAATCGGAAGGCACGGGTCACTTATGGTTTTGATGAAATCGCGCTCGTGCCGGGAGCGGTGACCATCAATCCGAACGAGACGGACATCACCTGGCAGATTCCCAAGCCCGACGGCAGCGCGCTCCAACTCGCGTTGCCCGTGCTGGCCAGCGCAATGGACGGCGTGGTCGATGCGCGGTTCGCCATTGCCATGGGCCAACTCGGCGGACTGGCCGTGCTCAACCTCGAAGGCGTTCAGGTGCGTTATGACAATGCCGATGAAGTGCTGGCCGAAGTGCTGGCCGAGGACAAAGACAAAGTCACCGCCCTCCTGCAAAAAGTCTACCAGGCGCCGGTCAAGGAGGAACTGATCGCCAAGCGTATCCGGGAAATCAAAGACGCGGGCGTCATCGCCGCGGTCAGCGCCATCCCGCAGAAGGCCGAACGTTGCGGGCAGATCGCGCAGGAAGCGGGCGTCGATATTTTCGTTGTCCAGAGCACGGTGTCGACCGCGCGTCATATTTCCAGCGAATACAAGATGCTCGACCTCGCCGATTTCTGCCGGTCGATGAAGTGCCCGGTCATCGTGGGCAACACGGTGACCTATGACGCCACACTCGAGATCATGGACTGCGGCGTTTCCGGTGTCCTCGTCGGCGTCGGTCCCGGTGCGGCCTGCACCTCGCGCGGCGTGCTCGGGCTCGGGGTGCCGCAGGTCACGGCCACCGTCGATTGCGCCGCGGCGCGCGACATGCACCACAAAAAGACCGGACGCTACGTGCCGATCATCACCGACGGCGGAATGAACAAAGGCGGCGATGTCTGCAAAGCGCTCGCTTGCGGGGCGGACGCCGTCATGGTCGGCAGCGCTTTCGCCAAAGCGGAGGAAGCGCCGGGCCGCGGATACCACTGGGGCATGGCCACGCCGCACGCCAACCTGCCGCGCGGCACGCGGATCAAAGTCGGGGTCTCCGGCAGCCTGCGCCAGATTCTCTTCGGTCCGGCCGAGGTCGATGACGGCAGCCAGAACCTCATCGGGGCCATTACCACATGCATGGGAAATGTCGGCGCAGCCGATCTGCGGCAGTTCCAGGAAACCGAGGTCATCATCGCCCCCTCGATCAAGTCCGAAGGCAAACTTTTCCAGATGGTCCAGAACGTCGGCATGGCCCGATGAACGGAAGCCGCGTGCTCCGCTTGGGCGTGCTCGGCTCGGGACGCGGATCCAACCTCGAAGCGATCGCGCGGGCCATCGCGGCAAAGCGCCTGACGGCCGAATTGGCCGCGGTTTTGTCCGACCGACCCGGCGCGCGAATTCTCGAACTCGGAAAAAAATCCGGCGCACGAACCGGGGCGATCGTTCCCTCCGAGCCGCGCGGGCCCCTTGACGCCGAGACCGAGGAAAAATTTGTCCGGGTCCTCCGCGAGGAGAACGTCGACCTCGTCGTGCTGGCCGGCTTCATGCGCATTGTCGGACCGTTTTTTCTCGCCGCCTATCCGCGGCGGATCATCAACGTCCATCCGTCACTCCTCCCCAATCATCGCGGATCCGACGCGGCCGGGCAGGCCCTCGCTGCAGGCGACAGGGTGACCGGATGCACCGTGCATTACGTCGACCAAGGGGTGGACACCGGGGAAATCATCGCGCAACGCGAAGTCCCCGTGCTCGCGGGCGACATGGCGGAAACCCTGCAAGCACGCATCCAGACGGCCGAGCACGAACTTCTGCCTGCGGTCATCGCTTCCTTCGCCGGCCATGAGTGACATCGCCAGGGTCATCAAGCCGGCCGGTGCGCACCGCGACCGTGCCCTCACCCGGCGGGCGCAGCAATTGGGATTCCCCGGTGTCTCCATCACGGCATGGGACATGTTCTTCCTGCGCGGAGACACGGATACCCCCAGCCTGCGTTGCTTGGTGCCGCGATTGATCGATGACGGGCCGGACGGGGCCGCGCGTCTCGATGCCGGTGAAGCCGCCGGCCATCCGGACCGCCGGATCATCGAGGTGGCGCGCCGGGCCGGGGTGACCGACCGCGTGGCCGCGCAGCTTGCCGAAAGCGCGGCCCGCCTCGGTCTGCGGATCGAAGCTGCCACCGGATCGCGTTTCCTCATCACCGGAGGCCGCGCCCTGCCGGAAAAGGATCTGCACTTTCTCGTCCACAACCTGCTCTGCAATCCGGTCATCGAGACATGGTCGTCCGGCGCCGTGCAACCCGGCTTCGCCCGCGTGCCGGAGGGCGATCCGGCCGGTGTCGAAATAGTTCCGGTCCGCGGACGGAGCGCGGGGGAATTGGCCCGCCTCAATGCGGCACGCTCGCTCGCCCTCGACCCGGAAGAAATGGCGGTGGTGGCCGCATGGTTCGGGGAAGCCGGCCGCGATCCGACCGATGCGGAACTGGAAACCATCGCGCAGACATGGAGCGACCACTGCTCGCACAAAACATTCGGCGCACGCCTCAAGACGGACAATGGTGAAATCACCCCGCTCCTTGGCCAGCTGCGCGAGACGACAGTTGCCATCGCCGCGCCTTTCGTCGTTTCCGCCTTTGACGGCAACGCAGGCGTTGTCTCGTTTGCCGACGGTATCCGCCTCGCGATCAAAGCAGAGACCCACAACCATCCGAGCGCGATCGAACCCTTCGGGGGCGCCAACACGGGAGTGGGCGGCGTTATCCGCGATATCCTCGCCGCCCCCGCCCGGCCTGTGGCCCTGACTGATGTCCTGTGCTTCGGACCGCGCGACCTCGATCACCGCGCGCTCCCCCCGGGCGTGCTCCATCCGGCCGTCATCGAGGAGGGGGTGGTCGAAGGGGTGGCCGACTACGGCAACAAAATGGGGATCCCGACGGTGGCTGGCGCCGTGCTCTACGATCCGGGTTACACAGCCAACCCGCTGGTTTTCTGCGGCTGCATCGGCGAAGTCATGGCCGGCTATGACAAACTGACCGGCCCGCAATCCGGCGACCGCATCGTGGTGGTCGGCGGGGCGACCGGGCGTGACGGAATCCGCGGGGCGACATTTTCTTCCATGACCATGGACGCCACAACCGGCGAAGTGGCCGGAGCTTCGGTGCAGATCGGCGACCCGATCATCGAACGCCTTGTCACCGATCTGCTCATTGAGCTGCTCGACCGTCCGGATCCGCTGGTCCACGCCCTGACCGATTGCGGGGCGGGCGGGCTTTCCTCCGCGGTGGGCGAACTCGGGGAAGCCACCGGGGTGTCCGTCGATTTGACCGCGGTGGACCGTAAATATGCCGGACTGCAGCCCTGGGAGGTCTGGTTGTCCGAAGCGCAGGAGCGCATGGTGCTGGCCGTCGCGCCGGATCGCGCGGCAGACGTGTTGGCCCGCGCCCGGCACCTCGGACTTTCGGCCTGCGACATCGGCACATTCACCGTCGACCGGCGTTTGCTCGTGCGCCACGGCGAGCGAACCGTGGTCGATCTGCCGATGGAATTTTTGCACAAGGGCCGTCCCGGACGAAACCTGCGTGCCGTCCTTCCCTCGCCCGACCGCGCGCCCGATTTGCGTGTCCGCCGGGCGGATATCGGAATGGCCCTGCTCGCCTTGCTCGCCCATCCCAACATTGCCTCGAAGGAAACGATCATCCGTCGCTACGACCACGAAGTGCTCGGCGCCACGGTGGTTCGCCCCATGGCCGGCGCGCGGCAATCGGGTCCGTCGGACGGCACGGTTATCGCGCGGCCACAACGCGCATCCGGCTTCGCCCTCGGCATCGGCGTCAACGCAGGCTACGGACTCCACGATCCCGAGCGCATGGCTTGGGCCGTGGTGGACGAGGCGATGCGCAATATCACCGCGGCCGGCGGCGATCCCGGGCAGACGGCGCTGCTCGACAATTTTTCCTGGGGTGATCCGCGCCGGCCGGAAACCCTCGGCGACCTCGCCGCCGCGGTGCGCGGATGTTGCGATGCGGCGCGGCTTTACAGGGCACCGTTTGTCTCCGGGAAGGACTCGCTCAACAACGAATACGCGGGCCCGGACGGACAACGTCGCTCCATCCCGCCGACTTTGGTCATCACCGCGATAGCCCATCTTCCCGAGGCCGACCGCGCCACTGGCACCGCCCTGCGCCAAGCGGGAAACACTCTCATCCTCACCGGCCGCACCGCGCGGGAATTCGGCGGAAGTCATTTCAATCTCGTGACCGGCGATGTTGATGGCACGGTGCCGGCACCGGACGCCTCCGCGCCCGGTCGCTACCGCCGCATCCACCGCTTGATCAGCGAAGGACTGGTCGAATCGGCGCATGATGTCAGCGAAGGAGGACTCGCCGTGGCCTTGGCCGAAATGGCCTTGGGCGGAAATCTCGGCATCGACGCACGGTTGGAGGAAGCGGACGCATGCACGGCGCTGTTCTCCGAATCGCTCGGGCGCATCGTGCTCGAAGTCCGCGAGGAAAACGTCCGCATAATCCTCCAGGCTCTCGGGAACGAGGCGACGGTCATCGCCAGGACCGTGGCCGGCTATGAATTGCAAATCACCACCCCGGCCGGCACGCACTCGTGGTCCGGCCGGGAACTCGAACACGCTTGGAGGGGCACCGCCTGATGAAACCTCCCGCTGTCGTGCTCACCGCGCCCGGATCCAACCGGCAGGGCGACGCCGTTTTCGCCCTCGAGCAAGCCGGGGCCGCTCCGGTTTGCCTCGATCTGCTCGATCTTCCCGGACGCCGCGCGGAACTCGAGCAGGCCGCATTGATTGTTATAGCGGGCGGCTTTTCCTACGGCGATGCACTCGGTTCCGGCCGGGTCTTCGCCCTCGAGGTCGAGCGCCTGCTCGGCGATCTGCTCGCGGAGAAAGTTTCCCGCGGCACCCCGGTGCTCGGAGTCTGCAATGGTTTCCAGATGCTCGTCCGCACCGGATTGCTCCCCGGCGCCCTGCAGCACAACGAACGCGGACACTTCGAATGCCGCTGGGTCGCGCTGCAACCATCGTCCGCCCGCTGCATCTGGACCCGCGACCTGACCGGGCCGGTTCGTTGTCCGGTCGCGCACGGCGAAGGACGTTACACCTGCTCCGGCGGGACGCTCGACGCATTGCGCGCGGACGACCGTGTTGCCTTCCGTTACGCGACGGACACCTACCCGGATAATCCCAACGGGTCGATCGACGCCATTGCCGGTGTGTGCGATCCGTCCGGCTTGGTCCTCGGCATGATGCCTCACCCGGAGAACCACGTGACACCGCGCCAAAGCCGCGCGATCGTCGGTCAGGACAACCCGGGATCCGCCCTGCCGCTCTTCCGCAACGGTGTGGCCGCCGTCCGCTTATGATGAAACACGCCACCATGCTCGCCACCCCGTTCCGCGACGACCGTCCGCGCGAGGAATGCGGCGTCATGGCCGTATCGTCGCCCGGCGGCGAGGAAACCGCGCAACTCGCGTTCTTCGGACTCTTCGCCCTGCAGCACCGCGGACAGGAAGCAGCGGGCATTGCGGTATCCGACGGACAACGTGCGCGGCTGCACAAGGATGTCGGTCTGCTCGCGCAAATTTTCACCCCCGAGACGCTGGCCCCGCTGACCGGCTACCAGGCCATCGGGCACACCCGATACTCGACGATGGGGGCATCGAGCGCCCGCAACGCGCAGCCGTTTCTGGTCGAAACCATGCACGGACCCCTCGCCCTCGCGCACAACGGGTCGCTGGTCAACGCCGCCGAATTGCGCGCCCAGCTCCTGCAACGCGGATTTGCCCTCACCGCGGCGAGCGACTCCGAAGTTATGGCCCTCATGCTCGCCGCCGCCAGCGGCCGCACTTGGGAGGAACGCCTCGAGCGCACCATGCCCTCGTGGAAAGGCGCCTACTCGCTCGTCCTCCTCGGCATCGATTGCTTCATCGCGGCGCGCGATCCGTGGGGTTTCCGTCCGCTCTCCATCGGCCGCACCCCCGAGGGCGGCTGGGCGGCCGCCTCGGAAACCTGCGCGCTCAACACGCTGGGCTGCACGGACCTCACCGAAGTCAAAAACGGCGAAATCATCGTGGTCCGCGGCAAGGAAATGACCCGTCAGCGCACGGCCGCCGCGCCGGGTGGACCGGCCCGCTGCTCTTTCGAATTCGTTTATTTCTCGCGACCGGACAGCGAATGGGACGGACGCAGCGTGCACGAGGTGCGGCAGAGATTGGGTGAACGCCTGGCCGTTGAATCGCCGGTCGAAGCCGACGTCGTCGTGCCCGTGCCCGACTCGTCGATTCCGGCGGCCATCGGCTTCTCGCGCCAGTCGGGCATTCCGTTCAACGACGGGTTCATCAAGAACCGCTACATCGGACGCACCTTCATCGAGCCGACCCAGGCTCTGCGCGAGCGCCGCGTGGCCATGAAGTTCAATGTCCTCCCCGCCAACCTCGCCGGCCAGCGCGTCGTCATCATCGACGACTCGCTCGTGCGCGGCACCACGTCGGCCCAGCTGATCAAACTGGTCCGCGATGCGGGGGCCAAGGAAGTCCACCTGCGCATCACCTCCCCGCGCGTCCTCCACCCCTGCCACATGGGCGTCGACATGGGAACTTATGACGAACTGATCGCCGCGCGTTTTGATCCCGAACGTCTGCGGCAGCATGTCGGTGCCGACACTCTGGCTTTTCTCTCCGTCGAGGGAATGATGTCCGCCATCGGCAAAAAGTCCGGCTACTGCACAGCCTGCTTCACCGGGAAATATCCGGTCGATATCTCCGGGGCCGCGCCGAAGGAAACTTTCGAATTCGCTCTGGCATGAGGATCCTTGTGCTCGGCTCGGGCGGACGCGAACACGCCATGGCCCGCGCGCTGGAGCGCGATGGTGACACGGTCCTGGTCGCCCCGGGCAACGGCGGGACCAGCCACCGCCGCGATGTCGATCCATGCGACGCGGCGCAAGTGCTTGCGCTGTGCCGCGACGAGCAGATCGACCTCGTCCTGATCGGACCCGAGAGCGCGCTGGCCGCCGGCTTGTCCGATGCGCTGTGCGCGGCCGGCATCAAAGTTTTCGGTCCCTCCCGCGACGCCGCGCGGCTCGAGACGAGCAAAAGCCATGGCCGGGCGTTCGCCGCGCGCCACGGACTCCCCTCGCCGCGGCA
>JBBECM010000007.1:23514-48243 GCA_040881855.1 Chthoniobacterales bacterium
GCCGCGGCACAGGATTTCCCCGTCGTGGTCAAAGCCGACGGGCTTGCCTCGGGCAAGGGCGTGGTGGTTCCGGAGAGCAGGGAAGAGCGCGACGAGGCGATCGGGAGGTTGACCAAGACCGGCCCGATCCTTCTCGAGGAACGCCTGACCGGACCGGAGGTTTCGTTGCTCGTTTTCACCGATGGCAAAACGGTCGCGGCCATGCCGCCGGCGCAGGACCACAAACGCATCCACGAAGGCGACCACGGACCCAACACCGGAGGCATGGGCGCGTATGCCCCGGCCTCGATTTGTCCGCCCGCCATGGTCGAGCGCGTGCTCGAGACCATTGTCCGTCCGACCATCGCGGGTCTCGCCGCGGAAGGAACTCCTTATGTCGGCGTGCTCTATGCCGGGCTGATCCTGACAGCCGACGGTCCCAAACTGATCGAATTCAATTGCCGCTTCGGCGATCCCGAGGCGCAGACCTTGCTGCCTTTGCTCGAGACGAGACTTCGTGATGTGGCGCTGGCTTGCCTGGACGGAAGTCTCTCCGCTCTTGATGTCCGCTGGCGCGACAGCAGCGCCTGCACCGTCGTGCTTGCCGCGCGCGGCTATCCGGAAAATCCGCTGCCCGGCGACAAGATCGAAGGCCTCGACCGGGCTGCGGGGCACGAAAACGTGTACCTCACCCATGCCGGGACGACGGAAGCCGGCGGCGGTCTGGTCACCTCCGGCGGACGCGTGCTCAATGTCACGGCCACCGGCCGGAATGTGGAAGAAGCCCGCGACCGCGCCTATGCCGCCGCACGCGACATCCGTTTCGACGGCTGCCAATTCCGCCGCGATATCGGCTGGCGCGAACTGGCCCGCACGGCCGGAAGCTACGCGGCCAGCGGCGTGGACATCGACGAGGGCAACCGCGCGGTGCAACTACTGAAAAAGAAAGTCGAAGCCACGCATTCGGCTGGAGTGCTCGGCGGCATCGGGTCGTTCGGCGGCGCGCTCGACGCCTCCGCCCTGAAAAAATTCGAGCATCCGGTGCTCCTCGGCACGACTGACGGCGTGGGCACCAAAGTCATGCTTGCTTCGGCCGCCGGTCGCTATGACACCATCGGCCACGATATCGTCAACCACTGCATCAACGATCTTCTCGTGCAGGGTGCTTTTCCGCTTTTCTTCCTCGATTACATTGCCTCGTCGTCCATCTCCGCCACCCGCATCGCCGAAATCGTCGGTGGCATGGCCGAGGCCTGTGCAGCCGCACATTGCGTCCTCCTCGGCGGCGAGACGGCGGAAATGCCCGGTGTCTATTGTCCGGGCGAATTCGACGTGGCCGGCACGATGGTCGGGGCGGCCGAGAAAAAAGACCTCCTCCCGCGACCGGACGTGCAAGCCGGCGACCTCCTGCTCGGGCTGGCCTCCTCCGGCTTGCACACCAACGGCTATTCGCTGGCCCGGAAAATTTTCCGCGGCTTGCCGCTCGAGGCAAGGCCCGCGGGGTTGGACACCACGCTGGCCGAAGCACTCCTCGCCCCGCACCGATCTTACCTCGAGGTGCTCCGCCCGGCCCTCGCCACCGGAAAAGTAAAAGCGCTCGCGCACCTGACCGGCGGCGGTGTCTTCGACAACTTGCCCCGCGTCTTGCCCGAAGGCTGCGCCGCCGAGATCGACCGTGCGGCGTGGCCGGTCCCACCGCTCTTCGCGCTGATCAAGGACGCAAGCGGTTTGCCCGACGATGAACTTTTCCGCAGCTTCAACATGGGCATCGGCATGGTCGTCGTCTGCGCGGCGTCCGACGAGGAATCCGTCCGCGTGTCCCTCGCCGAACCGGTCCAACGGATCGGCCGCCTGGTGGCCGGCGCACGGACTGTGCGGTTGGGGTGAGGCACTTCAGGCCTCGCCGCCGAGGAGGGCCGACCGCGCCGCGAGCACACGAGCCAGTGCCTCATCCGCCGTCGCGCCGAGCACGGTGAGATGACCCATCTTGCGCCCCGCGACCGCGGTCTCCTTGCCGTAGAGGTGGATTTTCACATCGCCGAACGCGGCGACCGCCGCCCAGTCGGGTTCACCGCGACTGCAAAGGTCGCCCAGCAGATTGGCCATCGCGCAGGGAC
Source organism: Chthoniobacterales bacterium (assembly GCA_040881855.1). Classification (GTDB taxonomy): domain Bacteria; phylum Verrucomicrobiota; class Verrucomicrobiia; order Chthoniobacterales; family JACTMZ01; genus JACTMZ01. The sequence continues at coordinate 25,611 of JBBECM010000007.1, forward strand.
GGAGCAATTCCGGGGAGCCCAAGGGAAGCCCGCAGACCGCGCGCAGTTGCTGCTCGAACTGGTCGGTCAGGCAGGCATCGAGGGAGAAATGCCCGGAATTGTGCGGACGCGGGGCGATCTCGTTGACCAAAAGCGAACCGTCGGCCAGGACGAACATCTCGACGGCCAGCACGCCGGTGAATTCCAACCGTGCGGCCACCGCCGAGGCCAATTCCTCCGCGCGGCGCGCCACCGCCGGATCAAGCCGGGCGGGAGCGAGAGTGACGTCGAGAATGTGGTGGCGGTGGATATTTTCGCAGACCGGAAATAACGCGACGGATCCGTCCGCGCCGCGCGCCAGCACGACGGAGATCTCCATGACGAAAGGCACCCAAGCCTCGAGCACGCCGGGGAACGGCGGCAGGTCCGCGGCGGCCAGGTCGACCGGGCTCTCGAGTTTGCGCTGCCCCTTGCCGTCATAGCCCGACTCCGCCGTCTTGAGCACGGCCGGGTAGCTCAGACGCGCCGCGGCGGCAGACAGCTCCGCGGAAGATGTCACCACCGCCCAAGGGGCGACGGGAAATCCGCCGGCGGCGAGAAAGGTTTTTTCGCGGACGCGGTTCTGCACGGTGGCCAGAGCCCTGGCCCCGGGGCGCACCGCGCAATGCTCCGCGGCCCAGCGCACGGTATCGGCCGGCACGTTTTCAAATTCGAAGGTCAGCACGTCCACCCCGGAGGCGAAACGGCGCACCGCCTCCTCGTCATCGTAACCGGCGGTCACCTCCACATCGGCCACTTGGCCGGTCGGGGAATGGCCGCCGGGCGCATAAACCTGCACGCGGTAGCCGAGGCGGCGCGCGGCGAGAGCGAGCATGCGCCCGAGTTGCCCGCCGCCCATGATGCCGAGACGGCTGCCCGGGCCGTGCACGCGGCTCATCGCGCGGCGGCCTTGCCCTGCACGCCGGACGTTCGGGCCGCGCGGTAAGCGATCAGCGCGGCGCGGATCTTTTCATTCTCCAGCGCCAGAATGGCCGCGGCCAAGAGCGCGGCATTGGTCGCCCCGGCCGTGCCGATAGCCAGCGTGCCCACGGGAATTCCGGCCGGCATTTGCACGATGGAGAGGAGCGAGTCAAGACCGTCGAGGGTGCGACCGGGCACGGGGACACCGAGCACCGGAAGTTCAGTCTGCGCGGCGACCATGCCCGGCAAGTGGGCTGCGCCGCCGGCGCCGGCGATGATGACACGCAGACCGCGGCCGCGCGCTTCCTTCGCGTAGGAGGCCATGAGGTCCGGAGTGCGGTGGGCGGACACGACGCGTTCCTCGTGCGGAATGCGCAGGCGGGCCAGCGTCTCGCACGCCGCGCGCATGGTCTCCGCGTCGGACTTGCTGCCCATGATGACGCCGACGAGAGGTTTTTGGTTCTTCATGATGTCATGGCGTTCGCGCGCGGTGGGGAATCGTAAGCAGTTTTAGAGGAGAGGTGCAACCCACTCAAGCCCGCGCTAGGTTCGGACTACTTTGCATTGGCCCATCCTGCTTCCCCTCGCCTCGGCCCTGCTTTATGCGGCGGCGGCGCTTTGCCTGAAGATCGCCTTGGGGCGCGGCGTGAGCACGTGGGTGGTGTTGTTCTTCAGCAACATGGTCCTCGGTCTGTTTTTTCTGCCCCTGCTTTTTTTCGGAACATCCGGGTGGGATCCGTCCGCTGCCCCGTGGGCGCTGCTGGCCGGTCTTCTTTTTTTCGTGGGGCAAATCGGCACCTTCCGCTCGCTGCAGAGCGGCGATGTCTCCATCGCCACGCCCGCACTGGCCGCCAAAGTCGTTTTCGTCGCCCTGCTCAGCCTGCCGATCCCCGGCAGCCGGCCCGACCCGGATCTTTGGTTGGCTGTCGTCCTGACCATGGCCGGTATGATTCTCCTGCAACGCGGACCGGCCCGGCGGGCCTCGCGGCCGCTGCCCACCTTGGGGTGGGCGCTGCTCGCCGCCCTGAGTTTCGCTGCGGCCGACATCGTGGTGCAGACCGGTGCCCCGGCCGCCGGTTTCACCCTTTTCATGCCCGTCATGTTCGGCACCGTGGCGACGCTGGCTCTTCCCCTGCTTTGGCCGCATGTCCTGCGGGCGCCCCGACCGGTCCGCGACGACGGCACCTGGCGCTGGATGGCCGCCGGCGTGGTGCTGCTCGGCTTGCAAGCGATGGGCATGGGCACGGCCATCGGGTTGTTCGGCGATGCCACCGGGACGAACGTGGTCTACGGATCGCGCGGACTGTGGAGTCTGCTTTTCCTCGCGCTGGTTGCCCGGCAATTGGGCATCGAGGACAGCGTTTTTGACCGCCGCACGCTGGTCCTGCGCGTGCTCGGCGCGGTCTGCATCCTCGCCGCGGTCATCCTGGTACTATTCTGAAGCCTCGGCCGCGAGGCGGGCGACGCGGCGGGCAGACCACCAGACGGGCAACGCGCGGCGCATCCAGCGGCCCACCTCGTGACGCGGCACTTTGACCGGGGTGAGGAGACCGGGGGACTGCCGGGAAGACAAAGACAACGTCCGCCAGCCGAGCAACGCCGGCAGCAAAGTGGCATAGCGGAGCCGGCCGGACCGGAGGTCCGCACAATAAGCGGCGCCTTCCCCGAGCCAAGCACCGGCCTGCGCGGTCCAACGCGGGGCTTCGTCATCCGTGACATAAATTCTCCCCAGAGCCGCATCCATCCGGCGATCGCGGAGAACATTGACCAGTTGCAAAGCCTGGCCGTAACGCGCGCCGCGCCGCCGCATGGTTTCGAGCGGGGCGCGGGCGAAATCACCCAAGCGCGCCGCGCACAGGTCGGTCCAGAATTCCCCCACACTCCCGGCCACCAACCAGGTGTAGCGCCCGAGTTCCTCCGCGGTCAGCGGCAGCGCGCCGGGACCGAACCGTTCGAGGTCGAAAATCTGTCCGTCAATGATCTGCCCGAGCACACCCGGCACCAACCGGTCATTGCCCGCCGCCAGGCGTGACCACAGTCCGGGCAGGAGCCCGAGCAAGCGGCGCTCGGCCGGGTCGCGCTGAAACTTTTCCCATTCTTCGGCGCGGTATCCGTCGATCGACGACCGGTCGAGCGAAGCCCGCGCGGTGCGCAGCAAGGCGAGACGCTCGGCCGGCCCGGCCGTCGAGGTGTCGGCCAGCGTGTCCATGGCCCGGGCCAGCAAGTAGGCCAGAGCGACGTCCCCGCGCAGCACGCGCGGGAGCAACCGGATGGTGAGATGGAACGAACGCGAGGTGCGGCGCAGGATTTCCTCTTCGGTCATGGCTGGCTCCAACGCACTTCGCTCTCGAGGCCGGTGCGGACCAATTCGATGCGTTCCTCCGCGGCCGTCCCCAGTCCGAGCATCTCGGCCGTGGCCGGCCAGCGGACTTTTTTCCGCAAAAGCGGCATGCCCGCGTCCTTGCGGAAATCATCGAGCAAACGCAGGGCGGTGGCATCGATCGCCACCGGATCGACCGAGGCGAAGATCGCGCCGTAGTTGATCTTGTATTGCGCGCCGGGGAAAGGTCCGCCGGCGTATTGCGGACGCAACGCGTCGAGGATGGTGAGGACAACCTTACCGCCGATCCGCGGGTCGGCGTAAAGCTCCGGCAAGAACGGATCCCCGTGGTGCGGGGCACGTGCGAGGCGGCGCCAATTGTCGAGATTGTCGAGCACCATGCCGGACAAAGCGCCGTGCACCCCGGAGAACGTGCTGTCGGTCAGCGCGGGCAGATGAATGACCTTGTCCGTTTCCCCGGCCAGCACCACCGACAGGTGGCTCTGGCTGCTGGTTTGCTCTTTCTTGCCGCCTTGGAAATCGCGGTCGCCGATGATGAGTTTGCCCATCACAGCGGCGGTGAGGACTTCGGTTTGCGCATACCCGCCGGCTTCATCGGTGCCGACGACGCGGAAACGACGGGCCAGGTCCCCGTAGCCGGCGCGGGCCAGATCGCGCGACGCGCGATCCCAAATGACAATGCGCGCGGGATCCACGCCCGCCGCGACAAGTCCCTCCGCCACCGCAGCCACCACGGCGGCGTGCGTGGAGGATACCGGGGCGGCGGAGGCGGATACTTTGAGGCCGACGCGGTCTTCGGGGCGGACAAAAGCGCGCCAGGCCGAGGCCATGTCGGATTTGCCGGCGGTGGCCATGACCACGGCATCGACCATGCGGCGGACCATGCCGTCGCGCACCACACCGTTTTCCACCGAGGCAGGGAGCAGGGCGTAGCAGACCCGCGATTCGAACGGGACTTGCGCCGGCGGGGGCTCGGCAACGGCTGGCGCGGGTGCCGAAGCCAGGTCAGGTTCGAGGCGCGACCGGGGATCTTCGGCCTGCCCCGCCGCGACCAGGAAAAGCATGGCGCAGGCCGGCAGCCGTCGCGGCAATCTCATGCCTCCGGCGCCGGACCGAGCGGGGCGACCAAGCGGACATTGAGCGGCTTCACTTTGTCATAGATCCGCTTCCCCACCGAGGCCCCGCCCTCGTAACCCCGGGCCAGCATCTCGAGCTTGGCATCAAGGTTGTCGATGTAGTGGAGGGCGATGGCTTCGGGTGTCTTGGGCTGGACGGGCGAACCGAATTCCAACTCCCCGTGGTGTGCCGCGATGAGATGGAGAAGGTGAAGGCGGACGTCCTCGTTCTCCGGCGCGAGGTCTTTCCAATCATCGAGCGGCAGGGTTTTCCAGAGCGAGTTGACCAGTTCGATCCCGATGTTGATATGTCCGAGCAACTCGCCGCGCTCGTCGAAAGGCATGTTGAAGCCGCCTTCCTCCATGCAATTTTCCCAGAGCTTGCCGCAGTCGTGGAAGAGGACGCCGGACTGCAGCAGGTCGCGGTGCAGCACGGGATTGGCCGAGCAGATGGCGTCGCCGTAGCGCATCATTTGCGCCACGTGCTCGACCAGACCGCCGCGGCGCGCATGATGGAAAAACCGCGCGGCGGCCGTGCGGCGGAAACGCGGACCGAATTTTTCGAGGAATGTCCCGCCCAGCGCTTTGAGCCGCGGGTCCTTCATCGCGGCGACTTCGGATTCGATGAAATTGTAATCCTCCTCCTGCCGGGCGCGCAGATCGGCCGGGCCGGCGAGGAATTCGTCCTTCGTGTCACCGGTCAGCGGCACGAAACTCCAGCGCTTCGCTTCGAGGCCGAATTGCGGATGAACGGTGAACTCGCCCTCGAGCTTGAGACATGCACCGGCGGCCAGTTCCCGCGCGGCGGCGTATTGGCCGTTGTCCGACCAGACCCGCAGGGCAAAACGGTCACGCGCGTCGACCAGTTGGATTTCGAGGAATGGCTTGCCGTCCTTCGACGCTTTCTCCGCGACCGTTTCGACCAGCACCGGGAGCACGGCGCGGGCGCGACCTCCGCGGGCGGCGGTGCGGAGGGACGCGATGTCGGTCAGGTCGTCCATGGAAAAATCAGGCTTTGGCCAGTGCTTCCCAGGCGGTGCGCTGGGCGGCGGTCAGTTCGGTCGGCAATTCGACATCGATGACCGCGTAAAAGTCGCCGCGCGTGCCGCCGCGCTGCGGCATGCCCTTGCCCGGAATGCGGAACTTGCGGCCATTCTGCGTGAGAGGAGGGATCTTCAACTTGGCCCGGCCGTCGAGCGTCGGGATCATGATTTCCCCGCCGAGCACGACTTGCGCGACCGGCAACTCCACTTCGTGGGTGACGTCCGCCCCCTCGACGCTGAATTCCGGATGCCGCTCGAAGCGGACCCGGAGGTAAAGGTCCCCCGCTTCCCCGCCGCCGCGCCCTTCGCCGCCGATGCCGGCCAAGCGGATGCGCTGGCCCTCGCGCACCCCCTTGGGAATTTTCACCGTGTAGGTCTCGACTTTGCCGGCGCGACCGCGCGTGAAGGAAATCTGCCGGGTCGAACCATGCAGCGCCTCCTCGAGGGTGACCATGATGTCCGCCTCGGCGTCCTGTCCGCGCAACGGCATTTCCTCTCCGTGAAAAGCGCTGCCCCGGCGTCCGCCGCGTGCGGCGCGTCCGAAAAAAGCCTCGAAGAAATCGCTGAAGCCGGTCCCGCCGAATTGGAAGTCCTCCTCGCCGCCGCCGTAACCGCCCATACCGCCGGGGAACCCGCCGCCGCCCGGGGGCGGACGGAACCCGCCGCCGGCCTGCTGCCAATTCGGCCCGAGTTCGTCGTATTTCTTGCGCTTCTCCGCATCGCTCAAAACCTCGTAGGCCTCGTTGATCTCCTTGAATTTTTCCTCGGCCGTTTTCTTGTCCTTGGCCAGGTCGGGATGGTGCTGGCGGGCGAGTTTGCGGAAGGCCTTCTTGATTTCGTCGGCCGAGGCGGTCTTCGGCACGCCGAGGGTTTTGTAGTAATCGCGGAATTCCACAGACGAAAAATTTGGCCTTCAGTATAGGTTCCCGTCCGGCCGCGCGGCGAACAGATTCCGCCGCTTGGCGGCCGCGGGGCGTCGCGCTACGCTCATCAGGCCATGCTCGATATCCGCCGCCTCCGCGAGACCCCCGAAACAGTGAAAACCCTGCTCGCCCTGCGCGGGCCCGGGATCGCCGCACTGGTCGACGACGTCCTCGCGGCCGACATCGAGCGCCGCGCCAACGAAACCCGCTGGCAGCATTTGCAGGCCGAACGCAAAGTTCTGAGCAAGGAAATCGGCGCCCTCCGCGCCAAAAAGGAGGACAGCACCGCGCTCGAGGAACAATCGAAAAAACTCGGAGCCGAAATGGAGTCCCTGCAGGCCGCTTCGGCGCTGGCCGAGGAAAAGCAGCGCGACCTGCTTCTTTCCATCCCCAACACGCCGCATGACGAAATCCCGCGCGGCAGCGACGCCTCGGCCAACCCCGTTCTCCGCACCTGGGGCGAGCCGCCGGCCATCCCCGATGCGCAGGACCACGTGGCCATCGGCACGCGGCTCGCGCTTTTCGACCCGGAACGCGCGGCCAAAATGAGCGGAAGCGGCTTCATCTGCTACACGGGTCAGGGCGCGCGGTTGGAACGCGCCCTGATTTCCTTCCTCCTCGACCTGCACACCCGCGATCACGGCTACACCGAGATGAGCCCGCCGTTCCTCGTCAACCGCGCGACCATGACCGGCACCGGCCAGCTGCCCAAGTTCGAAGCGGATCTCTTCGGGGTGAGCGGGAGCGATTTGTTCCTCGTGCCGACGGCCGAAGTTCCGGTGACCAATTTCCACAGCGGGGAAATCCTCCCCGTGGAAAATCTCCCGCTCAAATACGCCGCCTACACGCCCTGCTTCCGCCGCGAGGCGGGCTCGACCGGACGCGAGACCCGCGGACTCATCCGTATGCACCAGTTCGACAAAGTCGAGCTGGTCAAAATCACGCGGCCGGAAGATTCGGCCGCCGAGTTGGAATCACTGACTGCCGATGCCGAGCGCGCGCTGCAATTGCTCGGGTTGTCCTACCGCGTGATCGAATTGTGCGGCGGCGACCTCGGGTTCGGCGCCGGGCGCACTTATGACATCGAAGTCTGGGCGACCGGGCACGGGGGCTGGCTCGAGGTTTCCAGTTGCTCGAACTTCGGCGACTACCAGGCCCGCCGCATGGGACTGCGCTACAAGGGGGCGGACGGCAAAAATCATTTCTGCCACACCCTGAACGGCTCGGGCACGGCATTGGCCCGGCTCTATGTCGCTTTGCTCGAGAATGGACAGCAACCCGACGGCTCGGTGCATCTTCCGGAAATCCTCCACCCCTACTTCGGCGCGGCGCGCCTTTCCTGATCCCGTGAAGCCGGCGGCCGACCTCCTGCCGCGGTTCCTCCGCCGGATGGCCGGCCGGCCCGGGGAGAAACCCGTCGTCGTCGGCGTCTCCGCCGGGGTCGACTCGGTCGTGCTCCTCGACCTGCTGCAACGCGCGGGCTTCCGCCGGCTGGTCGTCGCCCACTTCCACCACGGACTGCGCGGGAAGGATGCGGATCGCGACGCCGATTTTGTCCGCGGGTTGGCCGAAGCGGGCGGGGCCGCGTTCCAGCTCGGACGCGGCAGCACCCGGACGCGCGCGGCGCGCAACGGCGAGTCGGTCGAGGAGGCCGCGCGCCACCTGCGCCGCAGATTTTTCGCCCGCGCCGCGGCGAAGCACCGGGCCGCATCGGTCTTCCTCGCCCATCAAGCCAACGACGCGGCCGAGACGATGCTTTTCCATCTGGCCCGCGGGAGCGGACGTCGCGGGCTGGGCAGCCTGCGGGACGAGGCAGGGCTGGAAAAAAGCGCCGTGAGAATCATCCGTCCCCTCCTCGGTTTCACCCGCGAGGAAATCACGGCCTACGCGCGCGGACGCAAGCTGGCCTGGCGCGAGGACAAGTCCAATGCCTCGCGCGAGTTCACGCGCAACCGGCTGCGCCGCGACGTGCTGCCGGCGTTGGCCCGCGCGGTGGGACACAATCCCGTTCCCGCCATGGCCCGCGCCGCGGAAATCCTTGCCGCCGAGGAGGAATGGCTCGACGAAATCGTGGCCGGCGAGGCGCACGGGAAACAGCTCGATGTGCTCGCCCTGCGCGGCAAGCCCGTGGCACACCAGCGGCGCCTGCTCCGCGCATGGCTCGGCGCGCGCGCCGGAGACGGGGTCGATTTTGAAATGATCGAAGCGGCGCGGGCCATGGCGCTCCATTATGACAGACCGGCGAAGATCAACCTGCCGCGCGGACAACACCTGCGCCGGCGCGCCGGGAAATTATTCGTCGAGCGCGCCAAGCGCCCCCGCAAATGACAAGCGCCACGGCAGGTAAACCCACCGTGGCGCCGCTCACTACGCCAGAGGACCGGTCGCCTCGCACCCGCGGGCGCCCGATCCACATTTGCGTTGGCCGGACTCGCGTCCGACAACCAACAAAGAACAAGGCTGGCTCGCGCCAGTCAGACAAAGGTAGGCGTCGATCGGAACGCCGCGAACCCCCGCGGGACGAGCGGTGGGGAAAATGGGACGAACGGGATTCGGGCGTCGCTATCGTTTTTGTATCAAGATCTTATGAATCGAGCGAAGGGTCTCCCAAACCAGAGAACCGGCAATTAGCCATTGACCCTGTGCTGCTTCATTTGTTCTGACCCTCCCGTGCACTCCGACCGCCACCCCCCGCTCCCCGCACCGGTCGGCGCTTGGGCCTCCTTCGTGGCCGCGGTGCAGGGTTCTTGGCCCGGCATTCTCCTCACGACGCTGGCCTGCCTTTTGGCCGGTTACGGCGGCATCAGCTTCACCGGCGCGGAGCATTTCTTCAGCCCCATCTGGCCGCTCTCCGGCGTGGCCGTCGGTTGCCTGCTGCTCGGCGGTCCGCGGATGGCGCTCGGTATTTACGCGGGGGTTGCCGCACTCAATGCGCTGTGGGGGATGAATGCCCTGACCACTTGGGTCGGGGCGGCCGGCATCGCGCTCGAGTCACTCGCCGCCTACGGTCTCCTCGTCCTCATCCTCGGGCCACGGCCGCGGCTCACCGATCTCCGCGCCTGCTTCGCCTTCCTGCTCGCCGCGCCGTGGTTGCCGGCGGCGGCCAACGGCCTGCTTGGTTGCGGTTTGCGCCAAGCAGAAGCGACAGCCGCTGGGTCCACCTTCACGCGCGAATGGCTTCTTTTCTTCATGGCCAATGGTGGAGCCATCGCCCTGCTTTCGCCCGCCTTCGCCATCGGGGGCGTGGCACCCGATGCCGCGTGGTGGCGTCGCCTCGCTTTCTGGGGCCCGGCCTGCCTCCTCTCGGCCGGCGCAGTTTTTTTCGGGCCTCCCGTGCTGCCACCCTATCTCCTCTTTGTGCCCATGCTGGCCGCGGCCGTGGTCCTCGGCTTGCGCGGGGCGGCCCCGCTCATGGCCCTTGTCGCCTTGGCCGCCGCCCTGTCGGTCCTGCACGGCCGCGGGGCCCTCGCGGCGACTGACCATGGCCTCGGGGGGGCGCTCCATTTTTACACCCTGCTGCTGGCGCTCGCTTTCTGCACCCTCTCCACCGCCGCGATTGTCGACCACTACCGCCGGCGCCTGCAGCGCGCCGCCAGCGCGGCCGGCAGCGCGGGTCTGACTTTCTGGCGATGGGACCGGCAGAGCGGAACCCATCTCGACCGGATCGACGACGGATGCCTGCTCCGAAGCGCCACGACGCCGGCGGAGGGCGGATCCGGCGGGTTTTTCGACGGGGCCGCGGATCGCGGTATCCGGGAGACGGAAAACGGGGGCGTGCCGGCGCTCTCTTTCTGGGTGGTCACGCAACGTGATTCCTCCGGAGCAGCGGAAGCGGCCGACGGTATTCTCCTCGATCTCTCGGAGCGTCTCTCGCTCGAGCAGGCCCGCCGGCGCGCCTGGCAGTCGGAGGTCGAATTGCGCAACCTGCGGGCCGGTCTCGCCCCGCATCTGCTCTTCAACTGCCTCGCGGCGGTCCGCGGTTTCGTGCGCACCGAGCCCGAAAGGGCGCGCTCCTTCATCGATCATCTGTCGCGCTTCCTGCGCGAGAGCACCAACGCCCAGAACCGCGAAACGGTGCCGCTCCTCGACGAATGGCAACTCTGCGAGGACTTCCTCGACCTGCAGGCCATGCGCTACGAACGTGATCTGCCCCGCCTGGTCGAAATCGAGGGTCCCGCCTACCACGCGCATGTTCCTCCCATGATGGTGCTCAATCTGGTCGAGAACGCGGTCAAACACGGTGAGATCGGACAGCGCCATCCGCTGGTCGTCGCCGCGCGCCGGGAGGGATCCTTCCTCGAGGTCACGGTGAGCAACCGCGGGCACCTCGGGTCACCCCCGACCGACCGGCCCGGCGGCCTCGGCATCTCGCTGGCCCGGTTGCAGGCGATCTACGGCGCGCAGGCCTCTCTTGACATCCGCAACGAGGGCGAAAATGTCATGGCCATCCTCCGCTTGCCCCCGGCGCCACCGGCCCGCGACGCGAACCTTTGAGCCGATGCAAACCCTGACCGCCCTCATCGTCGATGACGAACCGGCCGCCCGCCGCGACCTCGGCGAAGTGTTGTCGTCGATCGAAGACGTGCGCATCGTGGCCGAAGCGTCCGATGCGGTCGCCGCGCAGCAATTGGCCCGGCGCCACCAACCGGACCTCATTTTCATGGACGTCCAACTGCCGGGTGCCGACGGCTTTGCCGCGCTGGGCGGCATCGATGCAGGGCAAAGTTGCGTCATTTTCACCACGGCCTACGCGCAGTTTGCCATCCGGGCTTTCGAGGTCGGCGCAACCGATTACCTGCTCAAGCCGGTCGACGAGCAGCGCTGCCGCCGCGCCGTCGATCGCGCCCGGGAGAGCCTGGCGCGGCAGAACGGTCGGGAGGAGGAGGCCGCTTTGGAGATCGAGGAGCGGGGCACGCATGTGCGCGTGCCGCTGGCGGCCATCCGCCTGCTCCATGCCGGCGGCAATTACGTCGAGGTGGTGCATGAACGCGGACGCGGACTCGTGCGCCGCAGCCTCGACGGATTGCTCGCCGGGTTGCCGGACGGACTCCTGGTGCGCCTCAACCGCCATCAGGCCGTGCGACCCTCGGCGGTCCAATCGTGGAGCGGCAGCGGACAACGCGGACTGAGCCTCATCCTGCGCGACGGCACCAAGTTGGAGGTCGCGCGCCGCCGCGCCGCCGAGGTCCTGCAGCACATCCGGGGGTGAAGCGGGCAGGTTCTGCTTGCCGCCCGCCTGCTCTTGGTGAAAATCAGCCCCGTTTGCGGCGCGGGTCCCCCGCCTCCGTCCGGACCCGATCATTATGGCCAACACGATTCTCGTCGGCGCCCAGTGGGGCGACGAAGGCAAAGGCAAAATCATCGACTTTCTGACCGATGAAGCCGGTGTCGTCGTCCGCACCCAAGGCGGCAACAACGCCGGACACACCATCGTGCACGGGAAAAAGAAATTCGTCCTCCACCTCATCCCCAGCGGCATCCTGCGCCGGGGCAAAATCTGCGTCATCGGCAACGGCGTGGTGGTCGACCCGCTGGCCCTCGTGACCGAAATCACCGGACTGCGCAAAAAAGGCGTGCCCGTCGGCACCAACCTCCTGCTCAGCGACGCCGCCCATCTCGTCATGCCCTGGCACCGCGCCCTCGACGAGGCGCGCGAACGGCGCAAGGGCAGGAACAAAATCGGCACGACCAAGCGCGGGATCGGGCCGGCCTACGGCGACAAGGCCGCCCGCACCGGGCTGCGCACCGGCGACCTGCTCGACGCGGTGTCTTTCGCCGCGAAATTCAAGGCGCGGTTGCGCGAGAACAATGCCGTCCTGCGCTCGCTCGACGCCAAACCTCTCCCGCTGCAGCCCGCGCTGCGGCATTACCTCGCCGCGGCAAAAGTCCTGCGCCCCCACATGACCAATACCGTCGTCTGGCTGCACGACGCCATGGCGCGCGGACGCAACATGCTTTTCGAAGGTGCGCAGGGCACTTACCTCGACCTCGACCACGGGACCTATCCTTTCGTCACCAGCTCGAACACCACCGCCGGCGGCGCCTGCACCGGTTCGGGCGTTCCCCCGCACCGCATGGACCGCGTCATCGGCGTGATGAAAGCCTACACCACACGCGTCGGCGAGGGGCCGTTCCCGACCGAAGATGAGACGATCGGCGAAATGCTCCACGGCATGGGACGCGAATTCGGGGCGACCACCGGGCGGGCGCGGCGCTGCGGCTGGTTCGACGCGGTGGCCACCCGCTACGCCGCCATGATCAACGGCATCGATGAACTCGCCATCACCAATCTCGACGGACTCGACCGCGTCCCGCGGATCAAAGTCTGCACCGCCTACCGTCTCGAGGGGAAAACTTTGAAACATCCGCCGACCGATGCGGACAGCTGGGCGCGCTGCCGTCCGGTCTACCGCACCTTCCGCGGATGGATGCAGGACACGTCCAAGGCACGCCGCTTCGCCCAGCTCCCGCCCGAGGCACGGACCTATGTCAAAGCGCTGGCCGAACTGACCGGCGCGAAACTCCGCATCGTCAGCATCGGCGCCGGGCACGACGAAACCATCCGCCTGTGAGCAACCCCGCCGGAGTTTCCGAAGAGAAAATTCCCCGCCATATCGCCGTCATCATGGACGGCAACGGCCGCTGGGCCCGCGAACGCGGTCTGCCGCGCATCGAAGGGCACCGCCGCGGCTCGGAATCCGTCCGCAACTGCACCGCCGCGTGCATGGAGGCCGGCGTGTCCTTCCTCACGCTCTACGCCTTCAGCAAGGAGAACTGGCAACGTCCGCCCGACGAGGTGAAATCGTTGATGGGCCTCCTCGACCGTTTCCTCGCCGAACGCACGGCCGAGATCATGGAGCGTAACATCCGGCTGCGCGCCATCGGGCACCTCGACGATTTGCCGGAGAAAACCCGGCACCGGCTCGACACGGCGATGGAAAAGTCCGCCGGCAACACCGCGCTCACCCTGACCCTGGCCCTGAGCTACGGCGCCCGCACCGAGCTGGTCGATGCGGCGCGCGCCATCGCCCTCGAGGTGCGCGCCGGGACGCTCGACCCGGACACCATCGGCGAGGCGACCGTTTCCTCGCATCTTTACACCGCCGGCCTGCCCGACCCCGATTTGCTCATCCGCACCTCGGGCGAGATGCGCATCTCCAATTTCCTGCTCTGGCAGATCAGCTACGCCGAGATCGTGGTCACGCCGAAACTTTGGCCGGAGTTCGGCAAGGAGGATCTTTTTGCGGCGATCCGTGAATATGCTGGACGTCACCGCCGCTACGGGGGCATCTGACGGCTTTGCCCATGGCCGCCCAGCAGACAGTTCTTGTTGTCGATCCGGACCCGGATTTCCTCGATTGGGCCCGCCATCAACTCGGGGCCGATGATGTGCGGGTCATCACAGCAGAGACCTCGGAGGACGCCTTCAAACTTTTCTGCGCCGAGGATCCGCTGGTTGTCATCACCGAGACACGCCTCGGCACGCACAGCGGGCTGGAGCTTCTCGCCCGCTTGCGCAAGAGGGACCCCAACGCGCTCGTCATCATCACCGGCGCCCTCGGCACCACGCAGAGCGTGATCGAATCGATGCGCCTCGGCGCCTTTGACTTCGTCCGCAAGGAGCAGCTGCCCTTCACCCTGAAAATCGTGGTCGACGCCGCGCTCAAATCCGCCGCGGAGATGCGCCGCGCCAAACCCTTCGAACCGGCCCTCACCGTCGAGCAGCACCAGGACAGCATCATCGGCCAGTCTCCCGCCATGCAGGAGGTCTTCAAAATGGTCGGCCGCATCTCGAACAGCGATGCCTCCGTCATGATCACCGGCGAAAGCGGATCGGGCAAAGAACTGGTGGCCCGCGCCATCCACCAATACAGCGCGCGGCACGAACGTCCGTTCCTCGCCATCAACTGCGCCGCTATCCCCGAGAACCTCCTCGAGAGCGAACTCTTCGGGCACGAAAAAGGTTCCTTCACCGGCGCCAGTGCGCAGCGCATCGGGCGCTTCGAGCAGTGCGACGGCGGCACGCTCTTCCTCGACGAGATCGGCGACATGCCGCTCACCATCCAGAGCAAACTCCTGCGCGTCCTGCAGGACGGCACTTTCTCGCGGGTGGGCGGCAACCAGACGCTCACCACCGACGTGCGCATCGTCGCCGCGACCAACAAGAACCTCGAAGCCGAAGTGGCCGGAAAAAAATTCCGCGAGGATCTTTTCTACCGGCTCAATGTCGTCCGCCTGCACCTCCCGCCGCTGCGCAACCGCAGGGAGGACATCCGCCTGCTCGCCGAGTATTTCCTCAAGCGCATCGCCGCGCAGAGGCTCAAACCGCAGCTGCAGCTCAGCGAGGAAGCCGTCGAGGTGCTCGAAAGCCACCCGTGGCCCGGCAACGTCCGCGAGTTGGAAAACACCATCCATCGCGCCGCCGTGCTGGCCACCTCGGATGTCCTCCTGCCCAAAGATCTGCCCCTGGGCAAGGTTCCCACCACCGCGGCGGCCGAAGCTGTCTCGGCCGCCGTGGTCCCGACCAACCTCGACGAAGCGGCCCGGATGCTTTTCGAAGCGGCCGCGGCGCAGCCCGGACTCGAACTCCTCCCGTGGCTCGAGCAGGAATTCACGCGCCGGGCCATGGAGTCGACGGGAAGCAACCAGGTGCGCGCGGCCAAATTGCTCGGCATCACCCGCGCCACCCTGCGCAAACGCCTCGAGCATTTGCGCGCCGCCACCGCGTGAGCACCGCGCCCCGGGCATGGCTTCGCGAAAACGGAGGATGGACACACGGTGCCGCGCTCCCCGTCACCGACCGCGCCGTCCGCTACGGCATGGCCGTTTTCGAAACCATCGGCATCCGCTCGGGACAACCTCTCCTCCTTGCCGAACATCTCGCCCTCCTCGGGGAAAGTGCCGCAACCCTCCTTCCTCCGGCAGGGCCCGCTGCCCCCGGCGGGACGCTGCCTCCGCTTGAGCCGAACGACAGTGGCGTCCTTCGTCTTTACATCACAGCCGGCGACGGGGCACCCACCGCGGCCGTGAGCAATCCGCGCGTCTTCGCCCTGTTCGAACCGCACGGTCCCGCCATCATGCCCGATGAACAGACCGCGCGCCTGCATCCCGACCCGGTCTCGCCTTTCGCCCGCGGACGCAAAACCGCCAACTACTGGATGAACTGCGCCGCGCAAGCCGAGGCCCGGTCCGCGGGTTTCGACCACGCCTTGCTCGCCGATCACCACGGGCACCTTCTCTCCGCCGCCTTCGGCAATGTTTTCTTTGTCATCAACGGCGAGCTTTTCACGCCGCCACTCTCCCTCCCCGTGCGGGCCGGAGTCATCCGAGCGTGGGTCATGCGCCGCCATGCCGTGCGCGAAGAGGAACTCGCCGCCGCGCGTCTTGGCAACGTCAGCGAGCTGTTCCTGACCAACAGCCGCCTCGGCGTCATGCCGCTGCACTGCGGCACGATCGCACCCGGCCCGGTCGGACGCTCCTTGCGCGAGGAGATCATCCGCGAAAAAATCGTCCCGTGAACCACGACCTCTTCGCCGCCGGCGACGCCAGTGCCGCTGCACGGTCGTGGCTCGAGGCTGCGCGCCGGAAGGATCCGGCCGCGGCCGGAGGAGCGGCCCCGCCGGCCCAGCCGTTCCTCGCCGCCTGGTTCGCCGCCCGACTCGGACGCCCGGTGTGCGTGGTCTGTCCCGACGTCAAGCGCCAGGAGGAATTCCACCATGATCTGCAGTTCTGGCAGCCCCGCGCCCTGCTGCTGCCCGACCTCGAACTCGCGGCCGAAGGCGTCGGCAGCCCCGATCCGGAATTGGCCGCCGCCCGCCTCGCGGCCTTGCGCGAAATCGACACCGGCCAGCCGCCGGTGGTCGTGGTCACGGCCGACGGTCTCCGCCATCCGGCCCCTTCACGCAAGAAGCTGGGGAAAGGCATCGTGACATTGCGCCGTGGCGGGACACTGGCGATCGACGCCCTTGCCTCGCGGCTCGAAAAGGCCGGTTTCGAACGGGTCTCCACCGCCGCCCAGCGCGGCCATTACGCCGTGCGCGGCGGCATCATCGACATCTCTCCGTGGCAGACCGCCCTTCCGGTGCGCCTCGAATTTTTCGGCGACGAAATCGAATCCATCCGCTCCTACGACCCCGATTCGCAACGCTCGGTGGAAACGCTCGAGTCCTGCGAGCTGGGCCTCGATGACGGCAGCGCGGGCCATGACGCCACCGTCCGGGACCACTTCTCCGGAGACACCGTATTCCTCTCGATCGAGGACGCCTTGCCCGAAGCCGGTGCACGTTTGCATTCCGGTCCGGTGCTGGCCGGCGAGGGTGAAACCGAGATCCCCGCCGCCGACCATCCGCTCGGGGACTTTGCCGCCGGTGACATCGTGCTGCTCGAACAACGCCGCCGTGATTTGTTCCGTCAGATCGCCCGATGGCAGGCGGACGACTGGACGGTGCGCATCGTCTGCACCAACGAGGGCGAGGCCACCCGGCTGCGCGAACTCGCCGCCTCCGCACCGGACACCCCGCGCGAGTTGCCGGTGCTGTTGGGGACACTGACCCGCGGGTTCACCCTGCCCGACGCCAAGCTCGCGCTGTTGACCGATGCCGAACTCTTCGGCCGCGCGGCGAGCCTCGGGCAGCGCCGCGGCGGATGGCAACGCGCCCGCGCCGCGCTCGCGCGGCAGACCTTGCGCTTCGACGATTTCGAAACGGACGACCTCGTTGTCCATCTCGACTACGGCATCGCGCGCTACCGCGGACTCCAAGTGCTCCCCGGCCAGGAGGAAACGGGAGAGGTGCTCAACCTCGAATTCGCCCGCGGGTCCAAACTTTATGTTCCGCTCGACCAAGGATGGAAGGTTTCCCGCTATGTCGGGGTCGGGCGCAAAAATCCCGCGCTGAGCGAACTCGGCGACGAACGCTGGCAACGTGCCCGGAGCAAAGCGGAGAAGTCCGTCCTCGCCTACGCCGAGAAACTCCTGCGCGTGCAGGCCGAGCGGGAACTCGAATCCGGCATCACGTTCCCGGCCGACAACACCTGGCAGCGCGAATTCGAGGATTCTTTCCCCTTCAACGAAACCCCCGACCAACTGCGCGCCATCGACGAGGCGAAGAAGGACATGGAGTCGGCCAGACCGATGGACCGCCTGATCTGTGGCGACGTCGGCTTCGGCAAGACGGAGGTCGCCATCCGCGCCGCTTTCAAAGCCGTCATGGGCGGCAGGCAAGTCGCCTTCCTCGCCCCCACCACCGTGCTCGCGCAGCAGCATTGGCAGACGCTCCGCGAGCGGATGTCGGATTATCCGGTCGCGGTCGGCTTGCTCAGCCGCTTCCGCACGCCGAAGGAGCAAAAGCAGACGCTCCAAGGACTCCGCGACGGCAGCGTCGATATCGTGGTCGGAACGCACCGCCTCCTGAGCAAAGACGTCGCCTTCCAAAATCTCGGTCTGGTCATCGTCGACGAAGAACAGCGCTTCGGCGTCCTGCACAAGGAGCGGCTCAAGGAAAACTTCCGCAAAGTCGACGTTCTCACCCTCTCCGCCACCCCCATCCCGCGCACGCTCTACCTCTCCCTGCTCGGCGCGCGCGACATGAGCACGATCGAAACACCGCCGGCCAACCGCATTCCGGTGGAAACGGTCATCTGCGGTTACGACGAACGCCTCATCCGCGATGCGATCAAACGCGAGCTGGCCCGCGGCGGCCAGGTCTACTTCCTCCACAACCGGGTCAAATCGATCGGCCTGCTCGAAAAGCGCCTCAAGGAGTTGGTGCCCGAGGCGCGCGTCGTCATCGGACACGGGCAAATGGACGAGGAGGAACTCGAAGATGTCATGCGCACGTTTGTCTCGGGGAAGACCGACATACTGCTTTGCACCACCATCATCGAAAGCGGCCTCGATATCCCGAACGCCAACACCATCATCATCGACCGCGCCGACCGCTTCGGGCTGGCCGACCTTTACCAGTTGCGCGGACGCGTCGGACGATCGAACCACAAGGCTTATGCCTATCTGCTGCTGCCGCGCGACCTGATGGGCGGCGGCGAGGCCCGCCAGCGTATCGCCGCCATCCGGCAATACTCGAACCTCGGCGCCGGTTTCCGCGTGGCCATGCGCGATCTGGAAATCCGCGGCGCGGGCAACATCCTCGGCACCGAACAGAGCGGACACATCCTCGCCATCGGTTTCGAATTCTACTGCCGCCTGCTCAAAGCCGCCGTGGCCAGACTCAAAGGCGAACGCGCACCCGGAAGACCCGATATCAAGGTGAGCCTCGACTTCATCGCGTCCGACCCGGCCACCGCGCGTGACGGGCAACTCCCCGCGTGGATCCCCGCGGATTACATCGCCGAACCGAAGGAACGCATCGGCGCCCACCGCGCCCTGGCCGAGGCCGAGATTCTCCCCGCCCTCGACCAGCTCAAGAAACAATGGCGCGACCGCTACGGACGCCTGCCCGGTCCCGCCCGGCACCTCTTGAAGAGCGCCGCCATCGGTCTCCGCGCCGCAGCCGTCGGGATCGATCTGGTCGAAACCGAAGGAAACGTCCTCCGGCTGCGCCGCGGCGGCGACTTTATCATGATCGGACACCGCCACCCCCGGCTGGAAAGCGACGATCCCGCCTTGAAATTGCGGCAGATCCTTGCACTCTTGCAGCAACTGTGAACCGATCCGCCCGCCTCGCCGCCACCGCCCTGGCCCTCTCCGCCGCCCCGCTCCCCGCCCAGCAGGAGCAGCGCATGGTCGACGGCATCGCCGCGGTGGTGAATTCCAATGTCATCACCTACGGCCAGGTGCGCGAACTCCTCATGTTCCGCCAGCGCTCGCTCAACGAGACCTACCAAGGCGAGGAATTGAAGGCCAAGATGAAGGAATCGCAGGACGCCGCCCTCAAAGACCTCGTCGACCGGCAACTGATCATCGACAGTTTCAAGAAGGAGGGTTTCTCCATCCCCGAATACGTCGTCGAGGACCGCATGCAGAATATCATCCGCGAGGAATTCGGCGGCGACCGCACGGCCTTCGTCCGCACCCTCAAGGCCCAAGGCTTCAGCCTCTCCCGTTTCCGCGAGATCGAACGCGACAAAATCGTCGTCCAAGCCATGCGCCAGCGGGCGGTGCGCTCGGACTTCGTCATTTCCCCGGACAAAGTCGAAGCCTACTACCGCCGCAACCTCGCGGAATATTCCACGCCCGAGGAAATCCGGCTGAGCATGATCGTGCTGCGCGTCGAGGAAGACGGCTCGGGCGACCCCGCCGCGGCCAAGCGTGCCATGGCCGAGGAAATCCGCGGCAAATTGGCCGATGGCGCGGACTTCGCCGGCATCGCCCAGATGTATTCCGAGGACAGCACGGCCGAGGCCGGCGGCGACTGGGGCTGGATCGACCGCAAGACGCTCAACGAGGAACTCAACCGCGTGACCTTCTCGCTCCAACCCGGTCAACTCAGCCGCGTTGTCCAACTCGGCGATTCCTTCTACATCATGCGCGTCGAGGCGCGCAAAGCGGCGGTGACCAAGCCGATGGCCGAATTGCGCGAGGAAATCAGCAAAAAGCTTTTCGAGGAAGAACGTATCCGCCTCCAGGAGCAGTGGATCAAAACGCTCCGCGAGAAGGCTTACGTCAAAGTCTATTGAGTGTGCCCGCGCGCCCCGTCCTCGGTCTCGTCTCCGGCGACCCCGCCGGCGTCGGCCCGGAACTCTTCATCCGCTGCCTCGCCGATCCCGGATTGCCGGACGGGATCGACTTCCGCCTCATCGGACGGGAAGAAGGACACGTCCCCGGTCAACCGACCCCCGCCTCGGCGCAGGCGGCATGGGACGCGCTGGAGGAAGCAGCCCGTCTTGGCCAGGACGGCACCATCCAGGCGGTGGTCACCGGCCCGGTGCACAAGGACTCGCTGCAGGCCATCGGCTTTCCCTTTCCCGGACAGACCGAATTCTTCGCCGCACGCAGCGGGACGGAAGATTTCGCCATGTGCCTGACCGGCGGGCCGCTCACCGTCGCCCTCGCCACCATTCACGTCCCCCTGCGCGAGGTGCCGCGGCTTCTGCGCGCGGATGAAATCGTGCGCGTGGGAAAATTGCTCCGGGACTTCCTGCAGCGCCGCCTCGGACGCGCCCCGCGGATCGCGGTGGCCGGGCTGAACCCGCACGCCGGCGAGCACGGACGCTTCGGTGACGAGGAGGAGACCATCATCGCCCCCGCGGTCCGCGAACTCGCCGCCCACGGTGATTTCACCGGTCCCCTCTCCCCCGACACCGTTTTCCACCGCGCCGCGACGGGCGGATTCGACGGTGTGCTTTGCCTGTATCACGACCAGGGTCTCATCCCGTTGAAGCTTCTCGCCTTCGACACCGGGGTGAACGTGACCCTCGGGCTCCCTTTTCCCCGCACCAGCCCGGATCACGGCACGGCCTTCGACCTCGCCGGCACCGGCCGGGCCAGCCACCGCAGCATGCTCGCCGCGATCAATCTCGCCGCCGAAATGCTTCGCTAAGTGCATCGCGCTGTCCCAGCGCGATCGAGGCAACGTTTCGGCGCCGGGCACGGCGCCCTCTTTCCCTCAACTCTCAACCCTCAACCCTCGACTACTCTCAGATCATATACTCCGGCTCTCCCGACTGCTCGTGCAGTCCGCACTCGCGCTTCAAGCCGCTGAAGCGCGTGTCTTCCGCCTTCATCCCGTCGGCATACCGCGTCGTGCTGTGCGTGTCACCGATGCTCACGTAGCCCTGCTCCCACAGCGGATGGTAAGGCAGACCGTGTTCCTCGAGATATTCGCCGATCTGGCGGTCGGTCCAATCGACGATCGGGTGCAGTTTGAGGATGCGGTTCTGGCGTTTGATCACGGCAAGGTCCTCGCGGGTCGAGGCATGTTCGCGGCGGAGTCCGGTGATCCACACCTTGGCGCCGACTTCGGCCAGTGCGCGGTTCATCGGTTCGACTTTGTTCAGCCGGCCGTATTTCTCGAGGCCCTCGACCCCTTGTTCCCACAGCTTGCCGTAGACCGCCTCCTGCCGCGCCGCGGTCATCAGCGGGGCGTAAACCTGCAGGTTGAGCCCGAGTTTCCCGGTCAACTCGTCGGCGAAACGGTAAGTCTCGGGGAAGAGGTAACCCGTGTCGATGAACACGACCGGGATCCGGGGATCGAGCCGCGTGACGAGATGCAGCATGACCGCCGCCTGCACGCCGAAGCTGGTGCTGAGCACGGCGTGCCCGCTGAATTGCTCCAGCGCCCAGCGCACGCGCTCCGAGGCACTGCGCAATTCCAGGTCGCGGTTCCAATCCTCCAATTGCGCGGCGGACGGGAGGGTCTGTTCGTTCGGGGCCATGGCCGATCCTGCGAAATAAGGCCTTGCACCCTCCGGGGCAAGACCAACCGCACTGCTTTGCGCTTGAGAGGCAAGGTTCCCCTTTCTAGGGTTACAGACTCATGTCCGTCCTTATTGTCGGTTCCATCGCGCTCGACGACGTCAAAACACCCGTCGAGGAACGTTTCGATCTGCTCGGAGGCTCGGCCGCCTACGCGTCCGTCGCCGCCGGGTATTTCGCCCCGGTCAATCTGGTCGCCATCGTCGGCGAGGATTTCCCGTCCGACCACTGGAACTTCCTCCAGGGCCGGGGGATCAACCTCGAGGGCGTGCAGCGCGCCGCGGGCAAAACATTCCGCTGGTCCGGCGAATACATGTGGGACATGAACACGCGCGAGACGCGCTCGGTCGCGCTCAATGTTTTCGAGACATTCTCGCCGAAGCTTCCGGACCATTTCAAATCATGCGACTACGTCCTCCTGGCCAACATCGCGCCGGATTTGCAGTTGCAGGTCCTCGACCAGATGGACAAACCGAAATTCGTCATCGCCGACACCATGGACCTCTGGATCAACATGGCGCAACCCGCCCTGCTCGATCTGCTCAAGCGTGTCGACATGCTCATCCTCAACGACAGCGAGGCGCGCGAACTGACCAAGGAAACCAGCTTGATCAAAGCGGGCAAAAAGATCCAATCCCTCGGCCCCCGCATCGTCGCGGTGAAAAAAGGCGAGCACGGATGCCTCCTTTTCGGCGAGAACGATGATTTCTTCAGCTGCCCCGCTTATCCCTTGGAGGACATCCATGACCCGACCGGCGCGGGCGACACCTTCGCCGGCGGACTGACCGGCTATCTCGCCAGCCGCGACAACCACGAAGTCAGCTTCAAGAGCCTGAAGACCGCCGTTGTGGTCGGCAGCGTGCTGGCCAGCTACAACGTGGAAGCCTTCAGCCTCGAGCGCC
>JBBECM010000008.1:0-47507 GCA_040881855.1 Chthoniobacterales bacterium
TCACCCGAGCAACTGCCATAGACTTCGGGCGTGGAGACATGGACGTATTTTTTGACCGCCGGCATTTTGCGCAGGCCGTCGTGCAAGCGGACATTGGCCACGACATTGGTCTGATACCAGTGATGCGGATGCTCCCAACTTTCGGCCACCATGCTTTGCGCGGCGAAGTTGACCACATAGGGGGCGCGAAATTCCGCGACCGCCTCGAGGAGCTCCTTGGTGTGGAGGTTGAGGTCGAGTTGGGCGTAGCGGAAGCGGGACAACTCTTCCGGCGTGCGCTGCCAGCGATACGGAAGAAAAACGGGATTCGCTTCCTCTGAGCGGCTGGTGCCGAGAACATCCCAGCCCTCGCGCAGGCAGTGGGAGACGAAGCTCGCGCCGGAGAAGGAATTGCTCCCGATGACAACGATGCGCTTCGGATCAGTCATGGGGCGCGGTCGCGGCGGGGAGTTCGGGCATCATGGATGGCGGAGCGGAACCCGCCCGGAAGCGGCCTTGCTCGAGGCGCAAAAGCCGATACCAAAGCTCCTCCACACGGTTGCGGTAGTTGCCGGAATTGCGTTGCCAGCTGATGCCGATGGCCGCCTCGAAGTGCCGGCGTTCGTTTTCGGACAAAGCTTTTCCGGCTTGGGGGTCGGGTGACACCCCTTGCACCGGGGAGCCCACTTTGACGAGCCTCTCCATGTGCCGGTCGCGGTCTTCGAGCGCCTCCTGCAAAATCTGTGCGATGGTCGCGGCCGTGGCGTAGATCTCCCCATCGTCGAGGTTGACCTTCTCGCGCTCGGTGCGGAAGGCCGCCTGCAACCCGGCGAGGCTTTCCGGGCTGTACCCGGTGGCGCCTGTTTCCAGCGGGGCGAGGATAGGGTCGATGAATGGCAGCAAGCGCCCGCTGGGTGCCTCGCCGGCAAGTTGGTAGGGAGTGCTGCGCTCCTGCTGGAGAAACCAGGCAAAACCGAAGACCGCCAAAACCAGCAGCGCGAGAACCCAGAGCCACGCGGCCGTATTGCGGTCGGAAGGCGCAGCCGGGACTGCTGCAGGAAAACGGATACCTCCTCCGGGCACGGTCCGGTTGCTGCCGCGGTGCTGTCGGCGGGGACTTTCCTTCTCATCGGGCAAGGAGGAACGGCGACGGCGGCGGCGCGGCGTCTCCGGAGGGGACGGCTCACGCGAGGGCTGGTCGAAATCGTCGAAGATCATGCGCACGATTCAGGCAAGCTGCCGCCTTTGGTCGCGGGGAGAACTCCCCGACCCTGCAGCAACACGTTGGGATAACGGCGCGATAAGTTCTTTAATCGGAGCGGGCCACCCAGCGGCCCGCGAGCGGATGCACTTTGCCCGGGACGACGCGGTCGAGCATGACCTCTACCTCCCGCTGGGTGCCAAGCAGATCGAGCAGGACGGCCACGCGCTCCTTGGCCGGCATGACCCGCGTCACCACCGCCCGAAGGCCTTTGAACGGTCCGTCCAGGACAGTGACCTCGTCTCCCGGCACGACTTCGGGCACGATCTCGATGACTTCGTTGTCGCGGACAAAATGACGCAACTCGCCGATGACTTCTTCGGCCACCACTGAAGGTTGTCCGCCAAAACCGATGATCCTCGTCACGCCCATGGACGAGGCCACCAGGCGGTAGTGGGTGCGGTAGGGAAAACGGCCGAAGATGTAACCCGGGAAGAGCGCTTCCTCGAACCACTTCTTGCCGGTTACCGTGACACGCTGGAAGCGCAGCACCGGGCTGAAGACCTCGAGATGAGCTTGGGATCGGAGGAATTGGGCAGCCAGTTTCTCGTGTTTGGGCTGCGTCTGAAGACAGAACCAAAGCGGCTCGGTCGACTCCATGAGCTGATGGTTTTCCATGGGGCAATCTACATTTTGAGAAAAGTGGACACCAGGGGCACGAGCCGACGGGCTTTATTGTGCCACGCTTGCAACCGCTCGACACGTCCAGAAAGACCCTCGGGCGCCTCGCTGGAGGGATCATCCACCGCCGCGCGCAGGCGGTCGAGCCGCGCGTCGGCCCGCTCCATCTTGGCCGACCATTGGTCGCGCAGAAAACCCCGGACCAAGGCCGGCAATTCCGCCTCGGCCTCGAAGTAGTCTTTGCGGTCCCCGGGGAGGTGGCTGACCCGCACCGCACCGACCCCGCGCAGCAGACGTAGCCCCTGGCTCGCGGACCCCTTGCTGATCCCGAGCGTGGCCACCAAGTCATCGAGCGTCATGCGCTCCCCTCGGGCGAAGAGCAGGCCGTAGATCTCCCCGACCGAGCGGGGTAGCGAGAAATATTTGCCGAGGTGCACGAAAAACTCCAGCAACTCCCTCTCGGCCGCACCCAAATGGGACGGGGAGACTGGGGGCATTGTCGCGGCGGGCATGGGGTAAAAGAAACTATGCGCTGAAAAGCGCAGGATTCAATCTTGGGTGAACCAATTGAACGTCAAAAAAAGGGGGCTCAAGGCGCAAGCTGCCATTTTTCCAGTTCGTGCCGCAGTCCGCAGCGCGGACAGGAGACGCGGATATGGCCATCCCCGCCGAAAATCTCATCCAGATCGCCGCGCAAGGCCGGAGCGATCGCCTCGGCGATTTTTCCGGCCGTGCAACCGCAGCCGAAGCGGTAAACTCTTGTTTCGAGCGGCGGGTTTTCATCAAGGCAGAGCTGCTCTATCTCCTCGGTGCCGACCGACCGCAACCAATCGAGGTCGGCGTCCGGCTGGGCCACGAGCAAGGCAAAAGCGTCGCCCCCCAAGCGGAAATACCGCGCTCCGCGCTGTTCGCTGGACTCGTAAAAAGCCGCCGCCGCGACCAGCAGGTCACCACCGGCAAACTCGACCGAGCTGCGCCGACGCAGACCATCAGGGCCGGCCGTCTCCGCATGGAGGACATTGCAGCCGACCGCGCGCACTTGCCGCTCGAACGCCTGCCCGGTGACCAATCCCGACGGATTTTCCGCCACAGCGAAGAAATTGACCCCTGCATCCTCGAGATGAACGGTCCAGGCGCAGGTCAACGTCCGCGGTTGCGCCGCCGCGTGCAGAGTCAGCGCCGCGAGCAAGGTCTTGAGTTTCTCGTCCATGCCCTGCGCCAGCACCACGCCGGTTTGGCCGAGGTGGAGGTAGAAATCCATAAAGACCGGACCGAAGTCCGCGGCGCAGAGCAGGGCATTGCGACCCCGCATGAAGCGGCAGGCCACACTCACCGAGGAGTCATCCCCCGGGCTCATGGCGGCGGCGGCGTGGGAGGCGGGACCCCGACCGGAAGCTGGTGACTGCGCCACCAACGTTCGGCCACCGCGCCCCAGAGTGCATTGATCAGGGAATAGGCCAGCGCGCCGGAAACCAGACCGGTCACCGCGCAACCGAGCAGGAGCGGACCCGGCACGCCAGCGGCAAGGTCGAGCAACGAATCGGCGGGCACCCCGGGGGGAGCATCTTGGCGCAGCAACCAGGCGCCCAGGCGGTATTGCCAGTAAAGGATGATCGGCCAGGTCACGGGATTCGTGATCCAGACCACGGTGATGGCCGCGGGGACGTTGAAGCGCAGCAGGTAAGCGGTGATCCCGGATGGCAGCATCTGGAACGGAATCGGCATCATTGCCCAGAAAAGTCCGGTGGCCGCACCCAAGGCGACGCCCTGACGCCGCGGACGCCACAACTCCGGGGAGAAAAGGCGGTCTCCCAGCAAACGGTGCAGCCAGGTGCCGCGCACGTGCCGCTGGCGGGGAACCTTCTTGAGCCACGGACGGAACCGCGACCGCCGCAATCGCATGAGGCTCATGCCCGGGGCAGCACACCCGCGCGCACGGTTTCCGGGCTTGCATTGCCGGTCCTGTCGATTACAACGCGCATGTCATGAAGAAGATCGAAGCCATCATTAAACCCTTCAAGATGGAGCATGTCAAAGAGGCCCTCGCTGAAATTGGCATTGAAGGGATGACCGTGACGGAGGTCAAAGGCTTCGGACGCCAGAAAGGCCACACCGAAATCTACCGCGGCAGCGAATACACCGTCGATTTCCTGCCCAAGGTGAAAATCGAGATCGTCGTTTCCGACGAAAACGTCGCCAAGGCCACCGAGGCCATCGTCAAGTCGGCCAAGACGGGCAAAATCGGCGACGGTAAGGTTTTCATCCTTCCCATCGACGAGGCCATCCGTATCCGCACCGACGAGACCGGCGACGCGGCCGTTTGAGCGCCGGGATCACGACCGCAACTGCGGACCATCCGCCGTGGATAATTTCCAAGCTCTCGTCCTCGGCCTCGTTGAAGGCCTGACCGAGTATCTGCCGGTCAGTTCGACCGGTCACCTTCTGCTCGCGCAGCGGTTGATGGGCATCGAGCCGAGCACCGCCTCCAACGCCTTCGCCATCTGCATCCAAGCCGGCGCCATTCTCGCCGTCCTCGGTCTTTATCGCGGACGCGTCGGGCAAATGACCCTGGGTCTGCTCGGCCGCAACGAGACCGGCCGCCGTCTACTTTTCCATCTCGTCGCCGCGTTCGTCCCCGCGGCCGTGCTCGGCCTTTTGCTGGAGAAGCCGATCAAAAAATACCTTTTCGGCGACGAATGGGGACTCTGGCCGGTGGTGGCCGCGTGGCTGGTCGGTGGTCTGGCCATCCTTGCGGTCTCCTTCGCCCGGAAGCGCCGCGGTGCCTCCCCGACCACCGGCTTTGCTCTCGACAACCTCACCATGCGCATGGCCCTGATTGTCGGCGTGGCGCAATGCCTCGCCATGTGGCCCGGCGTCAGCCGCAGTCTTATCACCATCGTGGGCGGCGTGCTGGTCGGGCTTTCGCTACCCGCGGCGGTCGAACTGAGCTTTCTCCTCGGCGTGATCACCCTCACGGCCGCCACGGCCTATGACGCGCTCAAGCACGGTCCGGAAATGCTCGCAACCTACGGCGCCGTTCCCCTGCTCATCGGTTTCGGCGCGGCCTGGTTGTCCGCCGTGCTGGCCGTCCAGTGGATGGTCGGCTACCTCAAGTCGCACGGGATGGAGATCTTCGGATGGTATCGCGTTCTTCTGGCGATTGCCGTGGCCGCTTGGCTTCTCTGGCCCGCCACCTGACCATGACTGCGATCCTTCCCGACCTGCAATCGGTCATCCTTTGCGAAGACGTGCGCACGGAAGTGAGCGGAGCCCAAACTCTGGTCGGGGCGATCGGCGCCATCGCCACCCCGCAGGTTCCCATCGGTTTTTTCAAACTCTGCCTCTGGACCCGCTGGTGCGGCGGCATCGGAAAATTCCACCAAGACTCGCGCCTGCTAGATCCCGATGACCAAAGCGTGGCCGAAGCCGGCATCGATTTCCAGTTGAAGGAGATTGAAGGCAGCGCGACCAACGTCCATTTCTTCGGAGGCGTGCAGGTCAGAAAATTCGGTGTTCACCACGTGGAAATCCGCCTCGACGGTGACATGCGGATGAGGTTTCCCGTGCCTGTGGTGCGGGTCAACCAACCGCCGGCCGCGGGGACCAACCCCGGCGTGTTCCAGCCGCCCCTGTCCGGAGGCTGATCAAAAATCCATCTCCCCGCCGTCCCGCGCGACGACAAGGCGGGGGATACCGGGCAGCGCGGCACGGGCTTGGACGCCGATTTCCTCTTCACGCCTGGCCAAGGCTGGCGCGAAATGCGTGAGCACCAACGTGGCAATGACCCGGCCGCGCAGGAAGGTAAAGAGATCCGTCGGCGGGAAGTGCGACAATGCGCAGACCAGCACATCGCAGGGGCGGGCCAAGACCGAGGACAAATCATCCGGTGAGCCCAGGTCGGACGAAACCACGAGGCGCCGTCCGTCTATGGCCAGATCGAGACCGAAGACCTCGAAACCGTCCACCGCCCCGGGATCAATCAACTGCCGCAGTCGCGCGAGATGAGTCGCCGGCATCGAGAAGAATGCGCGCGCGGGGAGTGCGGAGCAGCACGGACCTGCAGAATTTACCCCGCACGGGAACGCCTGGTCCGGTGCCGAGAAAGGGCAGCGAATCCACCGGGGGCGTTGTATCGCCGGATTGGAGGGCGCGCAAGCCGCCGCGCTTGCCCGCGGAAGCACGGATCCATATCGTGCCAGTCGACGTCATGCCTCCCATCCGTCCGTTTTTTCTTCTCCTCGCCCTCGCGGCCGGTCTGGCGCCATTGGTTGCGCAGGAGCCGGGCATGCAATACGCGGCGACCCGCAGCGTGGACGGCTTCGATATGCCGGTCGGGAAGCCCAACGCGGAGGGTTACTACCGTTCGCGCGGACTCATCGTCGGCCGCCATATGGGCGACGATTGGAACGGCAACGGCGGGGGCAATACGGACTTGGGGGCTCCGGTCTACGCGACTGCGCACGGCCTGGTTATTTATTCCCGTGACGCGCGCATGGGCTGGGGCAAAACGGTCAGCGTGCGTCACGCTTACTGGGAAGGCGGCAAGTGGAATTACGCGGACTCCTTTTACACCCACCTGCACCAGATGTTCGTCCGCGAGGGCCAGCAGGTCCGGCGCGGACAACTCGTCGGCAGCATCGGGACGAACCGCGGCATGTATACCGCGCACCTGCATTTCGAAATCCGCAAGAACCTGCGCATCGGCATCAACCAGGGTTCCTACCGCAAGGACCTGAGCAACTACTTCAAGCCTTACGAGTTCATTCTCGGGCGGCGTCAGTTGAAGGGCGGCAACCGCCGCGTGCGCGTGCCCATCAACACGTTCCAGCTTCAGGCTCGCGTGGTGGACCAGATGGGGCCGGGCACCGGCCGCGTGGAACCGCCATCCAAGTCCCGGGCGAAACCTGACTTCAAAGTCGACCGCTTCGGCGAGCCGTTGCCCTGACGGCTGGTCAGGCCCCGCGGCCGGACCGCAGGACCGCGTATTCGAAGCTGTCCACCAAGGCCTGCCAGCTCGCCTCGATGATATTGTCCGAAACCCCGACGGTCCCCCACTCCGCCGCGCCATCCGTGGAAGAAATGAAAACCCGCGTGCGTGCCGCGGTCCCGCGACGCCCGTTGATGATGCGCACTTTGTAGTCGTCCAAACGGATGTCGCCGATAACCGGGTAGTGCGGCACAAGTGCCGACCGCAGCGCGGCGTCGAGAGCATTGACCGGACCGTCCCCGCTGCCCTGCTTGTGGACCTTCTCGCCGTTGACCAGGATCTGCACCATGGCCGTGCACTTGTTCCAATCCGCCCCGGGTTTCCCGCTGCGGAGAAAGTCGCACTTGTATTCATCCAACTCGAAAAGCGACCGGTGCTTCCCGATCACGCGCCGGATGAGCAACTCGAAGGAAGCCTCGGCCGCCTCGAACTCGTAGCCCTCATGCTCGAGGCGTTTGACCTCCTGCAATACCTTCGCCACCTCGGGCGCACCCTTGGCGAACTTGAAGCCCATGGACTCGGCCTTGACCAGGACATTGGTCTGCCCCGAGAGGTCGGAAATCGTCACCACGCGCTCGTTGCCGACCAGCACCGGGTCGATGTGCTCGTAGGAACGGGCCAGCTTCTGCACGGCATGGACGTGCAATCCGCCCTTGTGGGTGAAAGCGGCCCCGCCGACGAAAGGCGCGCGGATGTCGTGCGGCACATTGGCCACCTCGTCGATGAAGCGGGACAACTCGGTCAAACGCCCGAGATCGCGGACCAACGGAAGGTCGCATTTCAGCTGGAGAAGCGGGATGATCGTCGTCAGGTTGCAGTTGCCCACACGTTCCCCGTAGCCGTTCATCGTGCCCTGCACCTGGACCGCGCCGGCTTCGACCGCAGCCAAGGCGTTGGCCACCCCGAGCCCGCAATCGTTGTGGGTGTGCGTGCCGACCGGACTCCCGACGGCCGCCGCCGCCGCCTTGGTGGCCTCGGCCACGGAAAGCGGGAGACTTCCCCCATTCGTGTCGCACAGAACGACCAGATCGGCACCCGCCGCTGCGGCAGCCTGCACTGTGGCCAGAGAGTAGGCCGGATCCTCCCGGTAGCTGTCGAAAAAGTGCTCCGCATCGTAAAAGACCTCGCGCCCCTGCGCCTTGAGAAAGGCCACGGTGTCGCGGATCATGGCCAGATTTTCCTCGAGCGTGACGCCGAAGACTTCCGTGACGTGCAGCGGCCACGTCTTGCCCACGACGGTGATGACCGGCGTGGCGGCGGCAAGCAACTGGCGCACCTGCGCGTCGTCCTCCACGTTCGTCCCGCCGCGGCGCGTCATGCCGAATGCCGCGATCTTGGCGTGGCGCCAAGTCCGCCGGGCCGCCTCGGCGAAAAACTCCGCGTCCTTCGGATTCGAGCCGGGCCAGCCGCCCTCGATATAGTCGACACCGAACTCGTCGAGACGCTCGGCCACCCGCAGTTTGTCCTGCACACTGAACGAGATTCCCGTTCCCTGCGTGCCGTCGCGCAAAGTCGTGTCGTAAACCGTGACCGGGGCGCTTGATGTCATGCGGGGTCGGTCGCGGCCGCTCAATCCTCCGTCGGCGATTCGTTGATCGTGTCGATAAACAGGCGGAGCGTGCCGAAGTCGGTCTTCTTGGGGGTGAGAACCAGACGCGGCATTTCTTCCTCGTGGACCCCGCGGAAAATCGATCCGACCACCCACTGCTGGTCCGTGTCCTCCTCCGGCAGCATGCCGGTCTGCTCGATTTCACCCGAGACGAGGATAGGGCGGAACTTTTCGTTCAGATCGTGCAAACCCTGCGCGGTGAGCCGGCGTTTGATGCGGATGACCATCTTTTCGCGCAGCCACCGGTAGGAATCGAACACGCGGTAGAATTGCTGGATGTGCGCGATCGTCTCCTCGCAAGAGTGCGAAATCTTGAAAAGGTGGAAGTCGCTCGGCGAAATGAGCTTCATGCGCAGCAGGTCGTTCTTGATGAAGAACTCCCAGGTCTCCCAGTAACGCCCGTCCGGCGTATCGAGCAGGATCAGCGGCGTGATCTTCGCCTTTCCGGTCTGCATGAGGGTGAGACACTCGAATCCCTCGTCCTGGGTTCCGAAACCGCCGGCAAAGAGCACGAACGCATCGGTCTCCTTCACGAAGTTTACTTTGCGGGTGAAAAAATAGTTGAAATTGATCAGTTTCTTGTCGCCGTGGATCGTCTCGTTGGCCCGCTGCTCGAAGGGCAGCCGGATGTTGAGACCGAAGCCGTTGTCGCGTCCCGCACCCTTCTGGGCCGCACCCATGATGCCGTCGCCTCCTCCCGTGATGACCATGAACCCTTGCTCGACCACTTTGCGCCCGAGTTCCTCCGCCATCTTGAACTCGGCGGTCTCCGGGGCAAGCCGGGCCGAACCGAAGACCGCCACCTTGCGGCGGTCGGAGTAGGGTTGGAAAACTTTGGAAGCGTAGCGCAACTCTTTGAGGGCGCGGACAAAAAGCTTGAGGTCGGCCACCGGGGCCTTGTCCCGGCCGAGCCGGAGCGCTGTCTCGATCAACTCTTCGACCAATTCCGGGGAATGGGCACACCCGCTTTCGGCCACAAGCGCTTTGATTGCGGCCTCTTCTTTTTCTTTCATAAGGACCGTCCAATATGCTCTGTCGGCGGCGGAAAGCACGCAATTTCATCCCTGCCCCGTTGCCCCGCGCGGGACACGCTGTTAGGTTTTTCGTTCCCATGATCGTCGTCATCCGCCCCCATTCGCCGCCCGATAAAGTCGAGGAAGTCATCCGTGAAATCAGCCTCCTCGGCTACGCCCCCAGCCCGATCCGCGGGGCATACCAGACGGTTGTGGCGGCCATCGGCGACGAAACGACGCACGCCAGCCTCGAGTCGCTCACCGCCCTGCCCCAGGTCGAGCGCGTCCTCCGCGTGCAAAAACGCTACAAACTGGCCAGCCGCGAATCGCACCCCGCGGGGACGGTGGTCGACGCCGGCGGGGTGAAAATCGGCGGGGACAACTTCGTTCTCATGGCCGGACCATGTTCGGTCGAAAGCGAGGAACAACTTCTGGCCACGGCCCGCGCGGTCAAGGCCGCCGGGGCCACCATTCTGCGCGGCGGCGCCTACAAACCGCGCACCTCACCCTACGAATTCCAGGGACTCGGACCCGAAGGATTGCGGTTGCTCGAAACGGCCCGCGCCGAAACAGGATTGCGCATCATCACCGAAGTGCTCGGGGAGAAGGACGTCGATCTTGTGGCTGCCACGGCCGACATCCTGCAGATCGGCGCCCGCAACGCGCAGAACTTCCAACTGCTCATCGCCTGCGCCCGCAGCGGGAAACCCGTCCTCCTCAAACGCGGCATGAGCATGCGCATCGAAGAATGGCTGCTCGCCGCCGAATACCTGCTGGCCCACGGCAACCCGAACGTCATCCTCTGCGAGCGCGGTATCCGCACGTTCGAGAACTACACGCGCAACACCCTCGACCTGTCCGCGGTGGCCGTGGCCAAGCAGGAAACTCATCTGCCCGTCATTGTCGATCCGAGCCAGGGCTGCGGCCGCGCCGACCTTGTGAAAATCCTCAGCCGTGGAGCGGCTGCGGTCGGAGCCGACGGTCTCATCGTCGAGGTGCACCCCCAGCCCGCCGAAGCCCTCAGCGACGGGCAGCAGCAACTCGATCCGGACGCTTTCCGCGAGCTCGTCGCCGGTCTGCGGCCCTTCGTCTCCGCCGCCGGCAGGGTCCTCTGACCCTCAACGGTGGTCCAACCTGAGCAGCAGCCAGGTCCCGATGCCGATGAACAAGATGTTGGGCACCCAGAGCAGCAAGTAAGGGAAAGCCTCGGCGTCGTTGCGCACCATCTCGGCCAGCACGACGAAGAAAAAGTAGCCGAAAGCGAGGGCCAGACTGATGGCAAAACCGACCGACGTCTCCTTGCGCTGCGCGGTGATCCCCAGCGGCATGGCAATGAGAGCGAATGCCACGCAGGCCATCGACATGGAAAACCGTTTGCTCAGCTCGGTCCGCACCGCGGTCTCGCGCGCGGTGCCGCTCACACCGCCCAGACGTTCGGCCAACTCGGCAAGGGTGTAGGAGCGCAAGGGCCGTTCACCCGCGGCCGCCGCGAGGTCGTCGAGGGGAATGTTGACCGTGGCTTCGGCCACGGAAATGCCGTGGCGGATGGCGGCAAGGTCATGCAAACGTTCCGGATCACGCTGCTCGAAACGCGCGTCCTCCAAGGTCAGCACGATTTGTCCGCCACCCTCCTCCGGTTCGATGCTCCCCCGCTGCGCGTGGATGATCTGCCGGATCCAGCCCTTGTCGTCCGTCTCGACCACCGTGACCTCCGACAAAGTGTTCCCGTCCTTCCCGCCGAGGAAGATCTTGCGGCCCTCGAACTGGTCGACGACCTCGTCCGGCACGAAAAGCGCGGAGGGGTTGCTCCGGGCCATCGCCGTGATGGCCTCGCGCATGGCCGCTTCGGCCCGCGGGGCCACCCGCGCATTGATCCAGAAGGTGAAAAGACTGAGCAGCACGCCGACCGCCAGCACCGGCATGCAGACACGGAACAAACTGACCCCGCAGGCCCGCAGGGCGATCAGTTCGTTGTCGGCGGACATACGACCGAAAATAAGCAGGACCGCGGTGAGGAATCCCCACGGCACGGTGAAAGCGAGAGAGAAGGGCAACACGTAGAGCATGAAAAGCAAAACGTATTTGAACGGCACATCGCGGTTGATCAGCAGATCCAGCAACTCCTTGAAGATGTTGCCGAGCACAAGGACGAGGCTCAGGACCGCCACCCCGTAGAGAGCTGTGACCAGCACCGCGCGGCCCACATAACGGTCGATCAGGTTAATCATCGCAAGATACAGCGCGCCGGCGAGCGCGGAAACGGGGAGATTACGCGTTTGCGCCCGCCGATGCAAAGCGTCCTGCGCGGTTTTCTCATTGAGCCCGCGACCGACCGCCCGCACTATCCTGCGACCATGCCGAGCAACGCCGCCCCGTCCCCGGACCATCGCCGCCCCGGTCCCGCCTGCGTCTTCGTCATCTTCGGCGCTTCCGGCGACCTGACCAAACGCAAACTCATCCCCGCGCTCTTCAACCTCCGCTGCCTCGGGCTCCTGCCCGAGCATTTCGCGGTCATCGGCGTGGCCATCACCCCGGGCGACGACGCGAGTTTCCGCGAGCAGATGACGGCGGACATCCGCCAGTTCGCCACCCATCCCGTCGACCCGGCCGAATGGCAGGCTTTCGTTGCCGGGTGCTACTACATCTCGGGCGATTTCAACGACGAGGCCGTCTTCAGCGCCCTCAAAGCGAAAATCACCGCCGGGCAGCAAGAGCGACGGATCGAGGGGCAAAACGTGGTTTTCAATCTCGCCGTGACTCCCACGCTCTTCGGCACGGTGGCCGGACAACTCGGCGCCGCCGGGCTTCTGCAAGAGACGCCCCACGGCTTCCGCCGCGTCATCATCGAAAAACCCTTCGGCCGCGACCTCGACACAGCCCGCGAACTGAACGACCAACTGCACAGCGTGCTGCGCGAATCGCAGATCTATCGCATCGACCACTATCTCGGCAAAGAGACCGTGCAGAACATCATGGTCTTCCGCTTCGCCAACATGATTTTCGAGCCGAATTGGAACCGGCGTTACGTGGACAGTGTGCAGATCACGGTGGCCGAGCGGCTCGGTGTGGAGAACCGCGGCGGTTATCTCGACCACTACGGGGTCCTGCGCGACATGGTGCAGAACCACATGCTCAGCGTCCTCTCGCTCATCGCCATGGAACCGCCGGGCTCGATGAGCGGCGACGCCGTACGCAACGAAAAGGTCAAGGTCCTCGACGCCATACGTCCCTTGGAACCCGAGGACGTCATCGAGAATTGCGTGCGCGGGCAATACGGGGCCGGCGTCATCGACGGGCAGCAGGTGCCCGCTTATCGCGACGAGCCCAGCGTCGATCCGCGCTCCCACACCGAGACCTACGCCGCCCTGCGACTCTTCGTGGAAAACTGGCGCTGGGCCGACGTTCCTTTCTACCTCCGCACCGGCAAACGGCTGGCCAAGCACCTCACGCAGGTCGTCATCCGCTTCAAACGCACGCCGCTCATGCTTTTCGGCGAAAAAGTCCACAGCGAGGCCGGACCGAACGCCCTCATCCTCAACATCCAGCCCGAGGAGAGCATCACCATCATGATCCGCGCCAAGAAACCCGGGCCATCCATCGTCGTCGACAGCATCCCGCTCGACTTCGATTACCGGCAATTCGGCAAGCAGTCGCCCGCCACCGGTTACGAAACGCTGCTCCATGATTGCATGATCGGGGATATGACACTCTTCCACCGCGAGGACAGCGTCGACGCTTCTTGGCGCACCGTGAACCCCATTCTCGACGTCTGGGGTGCCCTGCCGCCGCGCGATTTTCCCGACTACGAAGCCGGGTCGTGGGGCCCCACCGCCGCCGACAAACTCCTTCTGCGCGACGGCCGGCAGTGGGAAAATCCGGCCTGAGACCCACCGCGCCGTGACCACTGCCCGCCGCACCCCGGACTCGAAGGCGGGTGAACCGCACGCCATGCGGCCCGTGCCCTCGGGCCACGGGCCTCTTGTCCTCGGGGGCGACGCCGGGGGCACCAAGACATGGCTCGGGCTCTTCCGCGCCGCCGGCCGCGATGCCGCCGCCCGGCTCGCCCTGCAACGCGCGACCAAGTATCCCAGCGGCACCGCCGGCGGACTCGAAGACCTCGTGGCCGGATTCCTCGCCGACGAACCGGATCCGGTCGACTTCGCGTGCTTCGGGCTGCCCGGCCCGGTGCAAGGACAGCAGGCCACCGGAGGCGTCTTGATCGGCGGCGGCATCGCCGCGAGGGCCCTTCCCTTTCTCCGGCATCCATCGCTCCTCGAGGCCTTCTTCGCCAAGGGCCGCTTCGGCGAATTCATGCGCAAGATCCCGTTGCGCGTCATCCTCAACGACCGCGCCGCGCTGCTCGGCGCCGCCCGCCACGCCTTGCACGGCGCAGAGCGGATGGCATCCGCGGCCTGAACCGTGACCAAGGAAGAATTCCGCGCGGCCGCCCGCGACGCGGGCTTTGAACTCTGCGGCTTCGCCCGCGCCGACCGGGCACCGCACGCCGACGCCCTCGGTTCCTGGCTCGACGACGGCTGCCAGGCCGACATGGCCTGGATGCAACGGACGCGCGATGAACGCTCCGATCCGCGCCGCCTGCTCTCCGGGGCACGCACGGTCATCGTCCTCGCTAAAAATTATCTCACCGCAACCCCGCCCCCGCCTCCGGGGCCGGCGGCCCGCGGCCGAATCGCGCGCTACGCTTGGGGCGCGGACTATCATGACATCCTCCAACCGAGGCTGGCCGGCCTCGCTGCCAAGCTCGAGGCAGCCGGCGGAGGTCAGCGCTGTTTCGTCGACGGCGGACCCGTGCTGGAGCGTGACTGGGCCGCTGCTTGCGGAGTTTCGTGGCACGGCAAAAGCACGATGGGGCTTCATCCGCAGCTGGGTACGTGGTTCTTCCTCTCCGTCATCCTGACCACGCTCGAATTCGATCCCGAGGCCCCGCTGCCTGACCGCTGCGGGCGTTGCACCCGATGTATCGACGCCTGCCCCACCGCCGCCATCACCGCGCCTTACCGACTCGATGCACGCCGGTGCCTTTCCTATCTGACCATCGAAAACAAGGGGCCCATCCCCGCGGAATTCCGGCGGGCCATGGGCGACCGCATTTTCGGCTGCGACGATTGCCTCGACGCCTGCCCGTGGAACCGGTTTGCCACGGCGTCGCGTGACGCGCAAATGCAGCCGGCGTCCGGCATTCTCGATCGTCCGCTGCGCGAGTTTCTCTCCCTTGACGATCGCGGTTTCCGGGACATGTTCCGCGGTTCGCCCATCCTGCGGGCCAAGCGCCGCGGTTTCCTCCGCAATGTCTGCGTGGCCCTCGGCAATATCGGCACGGACGACGATCTGCCGTCACTGCGTCGCGCCTTGCATGATCCCGAGGAACTCGTGCGCGAGCACGCGACTTGGGCGGTGGCGGAGATCGAGGCGCGCCGTCCGACTCACCATCCACGCTGCTCGACGGAGTCGAGATAGCGCGAGATGGCATCGTTCCGCCGCGGCCCCGGCTCCGGGGGCGGGACCCGCACCAAAGTTGCCGGTTGTTCCGCCGGCGCGTTGGCTTGATACCAATTCAAATGGTCGGTGATTTCCGAACTCCGCTCGTCGAGGGCCCAGCGCAGATCCTCGGCTTCCTGGAATTTCGGGACAAAACCCTTCCGCCGCTTGCGCGACAGATCGTCGAACATCACGCGGTATTCCTCGACCAACGCGGCGTAAAGCGGATGCGCGCGAAAACCGAGACGCCGCAATTCCGCCGCGGCCTGCTCCAGCTTGAAACGTCCTTCGGGCGTGCGCGCAAGCTCGACCAATGCCGCCGCCGGATCCATCTCCGATTCCGGTGTCTCCAGGGACTTCAAGACGGATGCCAACCTTGCCGCGCACTGGGCAGCCGAAACGAAATCCGTGCGCTGCGGCGCCGCCAAACGCGCCACCGAAAGCGCCCACATCCGCGCAGCCCGTTCGGGCTCTTCGAGCAACTCGGGCCAGGACTGACCGAAACGTTCGACGGGATCGCGGGACGGTTCCTCCAGCGTGAGGTTCTGCAGGACGCGGGCCTTGCCGCCCGGCAACTCGGCCAACGCCGTGTAAAGCGCGTAGCTCTGCGCGCCGTAGATC
This sequence comes from Chthoniobacterales bacterium, assembly GCA_040881855.1. Lineage (GTDB taxonomy): Bacteria > Verrucomicrobiota > Verrucomicrobiia > Chthoniobacterales > JACTMZ01 > JACTMZ01. The sequence continues at coordinate 15,591 of JBBECM010000008.1, forward strand.
TCGCGCGCCCGGCCGCGCATCGCAGCGATATTTTCGCGCAAGAACCGCGTCAGTTTGGGCATCCCCTTTCCCTCCAGGAGCGCGTCGTAAATCGGCGCCCCGACGCCCGCCTCTCCGCGGGCCAAAGCAAACCCCGCCGCGGCGACCAGCCACCACGGCGGCTCGGTGAAGCGGGTTCCGCTGAACTTCTGCTTCCGCAGCGACGCATCGAGGAGCAAGGCGCGCACAATGCCTTGGTCGACCGCGGCCGGATCCTGCCGGGTGCCCGGGGAGAGGTTGACCTCGATTTTGCGCCCCGCGTCCCCCGCGTCGAAAACCTGCACGAAGACACGCGGTTGGCGCAGCCGCACCGCATCACCCGCTGTGAGAATGAGCAAAACCGGATCACCCGTTTCGCGACCGATCCCGAGCTCACGGCGCAAACCTTCGAGCAAACGTTCCGCCCGACGCGCCAGGTCGGAGCGCTCCTGGCGCGTGCCTCCGAACACGGTGAACCGCTTCGACGAACTGACCGTGCGGTTCTCCGGCTTGAGCAGTTCGGGTGCCACGGTCTGCGCCCCCGCTGTCATGACAGCGGCAAAGCCGAGACCACAAATCACCAGCCCGATCCGCTTCACGGCGCCGGGTCTGACCACCGGAGCGCCACCGACTCGGGATCGAGACCGATGTGAGAGGCCCGGGCGAATTGGCCCAGAGGTGTGGCGAGCGCTTTGGCCAGACCGTCCATCTGCTTCTGGACCGGCCAGCCGAGCAGAACCGGCAGGGGCAGGCGCCCGATCGAATAGCGCCGCGGTTGCAGGGTGTAGCCTCCGGGTTGCCGCACCGGCGCGTAATCAGCTTCGACAAAGAGACGAACGGTGCCCGGCAAGGCCAACACCAGACCGACCCGCAGGTCGCCGCGGCCCGGCACGGCGTAGAGTTGCTGCGCCCGCAACTTGAACGGCGCATCAACACCCGGCAAGGCCACGCTCGCAACAAGCCAGCGGTTGATGTCGGCGGACGGTAAGGCGAAGGCGCGCGGTTCGGCCGCGGAAGACGCGTCATCGAGGAGACCCGTCAGCCGGACCGAGAGACCTTCATCCGCCGCGACCGGCGGAGGAATGTCATAGGGCGGCAAAAGAGCCAGGACCACCGCCGTGGCCAGTCCGGCGAGCACCGCCAGCTTGGCCAGCGCTCCGGAATACTTTCCCCAGGCCAGCGGTGCCCGGGACTTCTTTATTTTCAGCACATCCGTGGGATGCGTGAAGCCGGTCGGCGGCGGGGTGGCGGACGCCACACGCTCCAGCTTTGTTCCGCAACTGTGGCAGTAAACCCGCGTCGGGTCGTTCTCGTACCCGCAACTTGCACAGTGCAGCCCCATGATCGGTCAGGTCTTGGCCGCTCCCGAACTGCCGCTCGATGGCGCGCTCCCGCCGGAGGAACCCGGGGATGGAGATGGCGCCGGGGCGGCCGCCGGCTTGGGCGCCTCCTTCTTTTCGCCCCCCGCGCTCTCGCTCTTCGCCGCCTTCTTGTAGCCCTCGCTCCGGTAGTCGGTGGTGTAAAAACCGCTGCCTTTGAAAATGAGGCCCGCTCCGGTGCCGAGAAGTCGCTTCACCTCGCCATGGCCCCACGGGCTCATCTGGCACTGGACTTCGGGACAGGTTTTAAAGGCGTCCGCCTTCATCGACTGGAACACCTCGAAATCCTTCCCGCACTTGTTGCAGTGATAGTCGTAAGTCGGCATAAGGCAGGCAAGGCGTCTTATCCCTCAATCCGCCCCGCCCGGCAAGCCCGCGGCGACAAACGAAGCCATGTCGCCCGCCAGACCGGCCACCACCCGTTCCTCTCCGCGCTCGCCGGGGAAGGCCAACCCGCAGGCATGCAAGGCGTGGCGCGGCAGCAGCAACTCGGACTGCAGCAACGGAGTCCATCCTGCCTCGATGAAGTCCAAATAGGCCTGCTCGCGCCCGCCGTAAATTTTGTCCCCCACCAAGGGATAGCCGGCCTCGGCCAGATGCACGCGGATCTGGTGGGTGCGCCCAGTGCGCGGGCGCGCCCGCACCAGACTGAATCTTCCCTCGGCGCGCTGGAAGCGTTGCTCCACGGTCACCTCGGTCACCGCCGCGGCTCCGCCCGGGTCGACACAACGCTTGAGCCAGATCGGCGAGTGGCGCACCTCTCCCTGCCGCACCAACGGCGCATCAATCACGGTGCCCTCCCACTCGGGCCAGCCGCGCACCACAGCGAGGTATTCCTTGGCGATCTCCCCTCGTTGCATGGCCAAACCCAGCCGCCGCGCCCCATTCCGGGTCAGAGCCAGCAGCACCAGCCCGCTCGTCTCGCGGTCGAGACGGGTGATGATCGACACCTGCCCGCGATTGGCCAATTCGTAGGCGAGCAAGGCGCGCAACCCGTCCCACAAAGTCGGCACGCCATCCGGTCGCGTCGGATGGGTCAGTAATCCTGCCGGTTTGTCCACCACCATCCAGTCGGTTCCCTCGGCCACCACCTGGAAGTTGTCTTGCGCCCGCCGCGCCGCGCGGGAAATCTCGTCCTTCTCATGATCAGCTTGCACCATGTCTCCCGCGTTTATCCCTCGCCCGCCGGCCGAGTGCACGCTTTGCGCGACCTGAGTCTGGACATCGCGCCGGCCGAGTTTGTCGCCGTCACCGGGCCGAGCGGTTGCGGCAAGAGCACATTGCTCAACCTGCTCGGCGGACTGGACCAGCCGACATCCGGCGAGATCAGCGTCGACGGACTCGCCCTGCACCGCGCCGGTGAAGCGAGCCTCACCGCGTATCGGCGCGAACGTCTGGGCATTGTTTTCCAATTCTTCAATCTTCTCCCCGCCATGACCGCGGTTGAGAATGTCGAGTTACCCCTCCTCCTGCGCGGCGACCGGGCCCGCGAGGCCCGCGCCAGCGCGGCCGGGATGCTCGACTTGGTCGGACTCACTCCGCGCGCCGGCGCCTTTCCCCACCAGATGAGCGGCGGCGAAATGCAACGCACCGCCATTGCCCGGGCCCTTGTGCACCGACCCGCCCTGCTGCTGGCGGATGAACCCACTGGCAATCTCGACTCGGACAACGCGGCCCTCGTGCTCGAACTCTTCCAAAAGATTGCCTCCCAGCGCCTCGTCACCCTAATAATTGTCACCCACAGCCCCGCCGCCGCCGCCGCCGCCCACCGGCAGATCGCGTTGGTCGACGGAAGGCTCGCCGCCTGATCCGCCCGTTTTTTTCATGCAAAAACAACACACCCTCGCCTCCTCCGCCTCGCTCGCGGGCGTCTCGCTCCACAACGGCGAAAAGGTCACCCTCACGCTGCACCCTGCCCCCATCGACCACGGCTTCAAGTTCCGCCGGTCCGACCTCAAGGACCAGCCGACCGTCGATGCCCTCGCGGCCAATGTCCGCACCGTCGAGCGCGCCACCACGCTGGTCGAAGGCAATGTCAAGGTCCACACCATCGAGCACGTCCTCTCGGCCCTGACCGGCCTCGGGGTGGACAACGCCATCATCGAAATGGACGCCATGGAACCGCCGATCGGCGACGGCAGCGCCGCGCCCTACGTGGCCCTGATCAAAAAAGCCGGTATCGCCGAACAGCCAGCCCACCGGCGCTACTGCGAAATCCGTGAACCGGTCGCCATCCACACCGGAAACGGCTCGATCCTCGTCATTCTCCCCGACAGCAAATTCCGCGTCTCCTGCACGCAGGCCGGTCCGAAGGGCACCTTCACCCAATACCTCAGCCTGGAGATCACGCCGGAGACCTACGAGAAGGATATCGCCCCGGCCCGCACCTTCGTCCACTACGAGGACGTCGAGCCGCTCATGGAAAAAGGCCTCATCCGCGGAGGGAGCCTCGAGAATGCCATCGTCATCCGCGACAATTCGGTCCTGAGCAAAGAACCCCTGCGCTTCGAGGACGAATTCGTCCGCCACAAAATCCTCGACATCATCGGCGACCTCACCCTCGTCGGACGTCCGCTCCTCGGTCATGTCGTCGCCGTGCGCCCCGGCCACGGACCGAACACCGAGTTGGCTGCCGCCATCGCCAAGCAGCATGCCACCATGATGGCCATGATTCCGCCGGCCATCCTGCCCGTCGGCGAACGGGTTCTCCCCACCACGGAGATCATGAAGATTCTTCCGCACCGGTATCCCTTCCTCATGGTCGACCGCATCGTCGCTTTCGAAGGCGATACAAAATGCACCGGGGTGAAGTCCGTGACCATCAACGAACCTTTCTTCCAAGGTCACTTCCCCGACCATCCGGTCATGCCCGGCGTGCTGCAAATCGAGGCCATGGCCCAGGTGGCCAGCATCCTCATGATGCTCAACACGCAGAACTCCGGAAAAATCGGTTACTTCATGAGTGCCGACGAAGTGAAATTCCGCAAGCCCGTCTTCCCCGGCGACACCCTCTTCATCCATTGCGAGCTGACCCGCTCGCGCAAGACCATGGCCCGCGCCGCCTGCTCCTGCACGGTCAATGGCGAAATCGTCAGCGAAGGCAACCTCCTCTTCGGCCTCGTCTCCGAATGATCCATCCCACCGCCATCGTCGATCCCGCCGCCGAGATCGCGGCCGGCGTCCGCATCGGACCTTACTGCGTCATCGGACCGGGGGTCGTCATCGCCGACGACACCGAACTCCAGCACCACGTCACCGTGATGGGCCCGACGAAAATCGGCAGGGGCAATTTTTTCTTCGCTTACACGTCGATCGGGCAAAGGACGCAGGATCTCAAATACGCCGGCGAGCCCACGTATCTGGAAATCGGCGACGGCAACACCTTCCGCGAATTCTGCACCGCCAACCGCGGGACCCTCCCGGGGACCAAGACCGTTATCGGGAAGGGCGGAAACTTCCTCGCCTACTCCCACATCGCCCACGACTGCATCGTGGGGGACCAGGTCATATTCTCCAACAATGGCACCCTGGCCGGACATGTCGAAGTCGGCGACCACGCCGTCATCGGAGGCCTCGCCGCCATCCACCAATTCTGCCGCGTCGGCCGCCACGCCATCACCGGCGGTTGCTCCAAGATCGTGCAGGACGTCCCCCCGTTTTTCGTCGCCGACGGCAATCCGGCCGAAGTGCGCGGGGTCAACCAAGTCGGTCTGGAACGGGCCGGCTTCGCCGCCGAGACCATCCGTGCCCTCAAGGAGGCCTACCGCATCCTTTACCGCGGCAACCTCAACGTGAAGCAATCGGTCGAAACCATCCGGGAGGAACTTCCCGACCTGCCCGAGTTGGCCGAACTCGGCCGCTTCATCGAGTCCAGCCAGCGCGGCATCATCCGCTGAAAGGCCCCGTGGGCAGCAGAAAGGAGGCGGCCTTGCGGCCGCCTCCGTGCAGTATCTGCTTGGAGCAGGATGCTTAGCTCTGTGTGCCTTGTTCCGTTTTGTCTTTGGCTTTTTCGCCGCTGGCGGGACAGGACCCGCAGCCGCTGCCTCCGGCAAAAGTGGTGGTGGCAAAAGCGGCCATTGTCACGGCCGCCACAGCGATGGTCAGGAATAGTTTCATATCGAACAGTAAGACTCGCGGAATCCCCCGGATGTTCAATCTTTTTCCGCCATGCCGGGGGCGGGGCTGCCTACTTGAGGAGCGGAGCAATGACGAGAGCCACGATGGACATCACGTTGATGAGGATGTTCATGGCCGGGCCCGACGTATCCTTGAGGGGATCCCCTACCGTGTCGCCGACCACGCAGGCTTTGTGGGCGTCGGAGTTTTTGCCGCCGTAGTGGCCGTGTTCGACATATTTCTTGGCATTGTCCCAGGCCCCGCCGGAATTCGCGCTGAAAAGCGCGAGCAACACCCCGCTGAGCAGCGCCCCCACCAGCATGCCGCCCAAAGTCGTGGCTCCGAGACTGAAGCCGACAACGGCCGGAGACCCGATGGCCACGCTGGCCGGGAGGATCATGCGCTTGATCGCCGCGTCGGTGGCGATACGCACGCAGGAGGCCGGATCGGGCTTGCCGGTGCCTTCGAGCAGTCCGGGGATTTCGCGGAACTGGCGGCGGATTTCTTCGATCATTTCCTGTGCGGCCTCGCCGACCGCGGTCATGCAAAGCGCGCTGACCAGGAACGGGATGAAACCGCCGATGAAAATACCCGTGAGGACACGCGGGTCGGAGAGAAGCAACTGGAAGCCGGGGTTGTTGATCTTCACCACGTTGATGAAGGCCGCGATGATGGCTAGGGCGGCGAAGGACGCCGCACCGATGGCAAAACCTTTGCCGATGGCCGCGGTGGTGTTGCCCACCTCGTCGAGCGTGTCGGTGATGGCCCGCGTCTGCTTGCCCATGCCCGCCATTTCGGCGATGCCGCCCGCGTTGTCGGCGATCGGACCATAGGCATCGATGCTCATGGTGATGCCGATGGTGGCGAGCATGCCGACGGCAGCGATTCCCACCCCGTAGAGGCCGGCGAAGTGGCTGGCACCGAGAATGACAAAAGCCACCACGACCAGGGGAATAACGACCGAGAACATGCCGACGGCCATCCCGCGGATCATGACCGTGGCCACCCCGGTCAAGGCGGCTTTGGCGATGGACTTCATCGGCGCCCCGCCGGTGTAGTATTCGGTGGAAAGTCCGATGGCGATGCCGCCGATCGAACCCATGAGGACGCAAAACCAGACTTTGAGGTCGACGCCGAGCTGGGTGATGACGCCGGCGGCGAGCAGGACAAAGAGGATGGCCGCCCCGATCGTGCCGGTGCGCAAGGCGCGGGCCGGCTGGCTGTTGGCCGAGAGTTTGACCAGGCCGATACCGACCAGGGAGCAGATCAAGCCTGTCGCAGCGAGGGCCAGGGGCAGGAACATGAGATTGCCGCGCGCGGCGGCGAGTGTCTCCCACTGGGCGATGGTCAGTGTGGCGGCAATGGCCATCGAGGCGATCATCGCATTGCAGTAGGATTCAAAGAGATCCGAGCCCATGCCGGCCACGTCGCCCACATTGTCGCCCACGTTGTCGGCGATGACACCGGGATTGCGCGGGTCATCCTCGGGGATGCCGGCCTCGACTTTGCCGACAAGATCGGCTCCGACGTCAGCCGCCTTGGTGAAGATGCCGCCGCCGATGCGGTAGAAGATAGCCACGAGGGAAGCACCCATGGCGAAACCGTGGATGACGTGCACGTCTTTCTCCGATTCGCCGAAAAAGAGAAACAGCCCACCCACGCCGAGCAGGCCCATGGACGCCACGGTCAATCCCATGATGGACCCGCCGAAAAACGCGGTGGTCAGCGCCGCGCCGGATCCCTTGCCGTTCGCGGCCAGCGCGGTGCGCACGTTGACCTGCGTCGCGGAATACATGCCGATGAAACCGGCCAGCGAGGAGGCCGCCGCGCCGAGGAAGAAGGCCATGGATTCCCACGGATCCTTGAGAATGAGCAGTCCCCCGACGACGATGGCGAAGCCGCCGATGAGGAGCAGTTCCCGGCGCATGAAGACCATGGCCCCATCGTGGATCTGGCCGGCGATTTCGGCGACGCGGCCCTCCCCGCCGGGTTCGAGGACGATGCGGCGGTAAGTGATGAAAGCCACGCCCAGACCGGCCAGACCGAGCAGGGGGACGATGAGTTGAAGATTATCCATAAGATAGCAAAGAGATCGGTTCAGTAGCCCTTGGCCGCCTGCGCGGAATGCCACCACAGCGTCTGCCCGGTCTCGAGGGCCTCCTCGGAGGGCATCGGGAAGAAGCGGAATGCCTGATGGTCACCGACAAAAAGGCCGCTACGCACCATCGAGAAGAGGATGTCCGGACGCATCCCGCGGTAGACGATTTTGGTCATCCGCTCCGGATTGTCGCGCAGGGAACGCAGGCATTCGCGCAGGTGCTCGACATTCTGGTACGGCAAGCTGCCGTCGAGTTGGATGTCCGTGTCGGAGGCAAGACTGCCCAGGCGGAGGTCAATGAAAGCAAGGCGGGGCAGAGTGACCATCTTGTCGGTTGCCGTCACTTGTTGGCAGAACGCCTGCGGCCCGAGGCGGCTGGCCACCCGCGGGTAAACAGGGCCGAGTTCCTGGTAGAGGAAAAAATTCTCGTGTCCGTCCCCGACCCAGGGAGCGGGATCGAGACCGAGGGTCAACCCCGACGGCGTGGTCAGGTAGACCTTGTGCAGGGCCTCGAGGGGCACGCGGGGAAGAACATTGAAGACCGCCATGTAGACGGACCGGCGGGGCGAGCCGTCACGGTGGGGTTTGCAACGGGCACGGGCTTCTTCCATGCGGAACCCGGAAAGATCCGCCGACTGGTCGACCTCGAAAAAAACCGCCGGGCCCTCGATCTGGCGCTTCGAGCCCGTGGCCAGGTAGGCGCCGAATTTTTCGGGCGGCAATTGCGAGAGGATCAGCGCCTCGGGAATGAGGGAAAGATAAAGATGGTTTTCCATGGGGGAATACGCAGATGAGGTTAACGGCAGTGCGACCCGCGTGGCAAAGCACAAAAAAATCACCCCCCCCACCCGGCGGAACGCGCCGTGCGCTGCAATCCGCGGCGGCGGTGGTAGGCGGAGGTATCGGGCGAGAGCATTTGTCCGACGCTGGCCTCAGACCAACCCCCGCGCTCGATCATGCGGCGCAAAGCAACCAGGCACGCCACCGCATCGAAGAGCGCATCATGCCAATCGAGAGAGGGACACAGCGCGCGCACTTCCGCTTCCGCACCGAGCGCGGAGATCACTTCGCCCAGCGAGTGACCCGGCAAGTCCGGCAGCGCGGCACGGGCCATGGTGAGCGTATCGACCCAAGGGCCGAAGCCGTGCAGAGGAAAGCCGCGGAGAAAGCGCTGCTCTGTGCCCGCACCGTGCGCCACCACGACGGCGCCGCCGAGACGCCGTTTGAACTCCGGCCAAAGGGCGGAGAGTGCCGGGGCCTCGCGCACGTCGTTGTCACCGATACCATGAACCGTGCGCGCGGCGCGGGTGATCCGCACCGGCGCGTGCACGTAGCTGCGGAACAAGTCCGTGATCCGACCCGCACGCCAGACCGCCATCCCGACCTGCACCGGCTCGTCGGTGCGCCCGGGGGCCGCACCGGCACTTTCGAAATCCAAGGCCGCCCACGCCGCTTCCCGCACCGGCGTGTCGAGCAGACTCATCGCACCGCCACCCGAACGGCGCCGCGCATCTTCCGCTCGCTGGCCGCTGCCGTACGCAGCAGCTTCTCGGTCGTCGGCCAATCGAGACAGCCATCGGTCACCGACACACCGTAGCGAAGCTTTTTGCGGTCACGGCCGACCGGTTGGCTGCCTTCCTCCAAGTAGCTTTCAAGCATGGCACCGATGACCGAAGTGCGTCCGCGGCGGCGCTGGTCGAGCACGTTGCGCCAGACCACGGCCTGACGGCGCGGATTCTTGGCGGAATTCGCGTGGCTGCAGTCGATCATGAAACCGGGTTGGAGCCCGGCCTCGCGCAGACGGCGCTCGGTGTCGGCCGTGTGGCGCGATTTGTAGTTTCCGCCCTCGCGCCCCCCGCGGAGGACAATGTGGCTGTCGGGATTGCCCGCAGTGGCGACGACCGACGTGCAGCCGTCCTGGTCGATGCCGAGGAAACTGTGGGGTGAACGGGCGGAGAGCAGGGCATCGAGCGCGGTTTGGATGCTGCCGTCCGTGCTGTTTTTGAAGCCAACCGGCATGGAAAGACCGCTGGCCATCTCGCGGTGGGTTTGCGACTCCGTGGTGCGTGCGCCGATGGCGGCCCAGCTCACCGCATCGGCGAGGTATTGCGGCACGATAGGGTCGAGAAACTCGGTGCCGGTGGGCAAACCGAGCGACGTGATCTCGAGGAGGATTGTGCGCGCGAGGCGCAATCCGGCTTCGAGATCGCACGTGTCGTCCATGCGCGGATCGTTGACCAGGCCCTTCCAACCGACAGTCGTCCGCGGCTTCTCGAAATAGACGCGCATGAAAATGCACACCGCATCGGCCAGTTCATCCCGCAGCGCGGCGAGACGCCGCGCGTAATCCAGAGCCCCTTCCGGATCGTGGATCGAGCACGGGCCGACGATGACGAGCAAGCGCGTGTCCCGGCCGTGCAGGATGGCCTGCGCCTCGGCCCGGCCCCCGGCGATGGTGGCCAGCGAGGTGGCGCGGATCGGGGACTCTTTTTTGATGGCCTTGGGCGCGACGAGGCGCGCGAGGCGGCGGACCCGCGTGTTTTCGAGCGGGCGGCTGGGCTTTCGGGACGGCATGGCGGAATTGGCGGATGAACCGGAGATTAAGCCCCAGAAGCCGGCGCGGCGCAATTCGCGACTTGTGCAAAGGCTTTGCGCCTGATCGGCGGGAGGGTAATTTCAGCGCATGCCCGTTCTCGAGACGTCACCTCCCGCCGGATTGAGCCGGCGGCTCGAGGGGACGTTGCGCAATTTTTACCGCGCGCGGCGGGCCGGCGAATCGCTCCTGCGGCGTGCCCTGCGGCGCCCCCGCACCGTGGCCGAAGGCCCCAACTTGCTGCCCCTGCTCATCAAGGTGCTCGCCGGTTTCGCCAAGGTGGACGGTGAGCTTCTCGAGGAGGAAATCGACTCGAGCCTCGGCTTCCTGCGCTACGATTACCCGGAGGCGGTCTATTCGGAACTGCGCCAATTGTTCCGTCAGGCCCTGCAGGAAAAAACCGACCTCGCCGCCATGGCGCGGGAGCTGCGCGGGAAATTGAGCGAGGACCGGAAAATCCTGCTCGGCGTCCAGCTTTACGACCTTGTTCACCGCGCAGGCATGAATACGGACAACATGGCCGCCTACTACGAGTTCATGGAGCAGCTCGGCACGGCCGCGCAGGCCATCGATATCATCTACCAACTGAACAGCGACGCGCCCGTGCCCCGCGGTGAATTTTTCGAGTCCGACTCCTCCCCGCTCGAAGTCATCACGTTCGGATCCTCCGCCGAGGCCGATGTGCGTTTGCGCGAACTGACCGGGAACAACCGGCTCGCGGCCTACCGCCACGGCGGCCTGCTTCTGGTCAAGAATCTCTGCGACCATCCCGTTTCCGTGCAGGGCCGCGCCCTGCGGCCGCGGGAGTTCTCGCGGGTCTATCCCGGACAGCGCCTCGTGGTGGACGAAAAAGTTCTGACCCACCAGGACCTCGTCTTCTATTTCAACGCGAAGAAAAACGTCTCGCTCGCCCACATCTTCGTCACGGTAACCAAGGACAACGAGATCCAGCTGGAAAAAAGCCGCACGCGTGACAGCTCGCTCGAGGTGCGTTTCGGGCTGCGAATCCTCGTCATCGCCCTCCATGACGTGCCCGCCACGCTGAACGGCGTGCGCCTCGCGGCCGGAGCCCGCGTCGAGGCCAACCTCGAGGAAAAGATCATTTTCGACAATGACACGGAACTCTCGCTCAGCGACCTGCGGCGCCATGCGCGGTCATACGGCGGGCGCTTCCATCTCAAGCAGTCCAAGACGACCTACCTCGTCTCGAACAATCCGTCGTTGCTCGACGAGGACGACATCCTGCTCGCGCCGGGCGGCGGAGGCGACGTCCTTCTCCGCATCTTCTGCGACTTCGACCAACTGGTCGGCCGTCTCGAGGTGCTGAAGAGCGACCATCCTGTGCTGGTCGGCGAAACCCCCGTGCGCAACGAATGCGATTTGCGCGACGGCGACATGATCCAGATCGACGGCAACCAGGCACTGCGCTGCAATTTTTCCGAGCGCCTGCTCGAGGAGGAACGCAATGTCATCCACCACCTCGACGTGCGCGACCTCGTCTGCCGCTTCAAGAACGGCACGGTCGGTGTGGACGGCGTCAGCTTCTCCGCCACGCGCGGCGAGATGATCTGCGTCATGGGCGCGAGCGGGAGCGGCAAGAGCAGCCTCTTGCGCGCGCTGGCCGGGCAGTTTCCTCCCGTGCGCGGCGAAGTGCTGCTCAACGGAGTGTCGCTCTACGAGAATTTCGAAAGCCTCAAGCAATACGTGACCTACATCCCGCAGTTCGACGCCTTCGACGAGCACTTGACCATCGGGGAGAACCTCGAATTTGCCGCGGCCATCCGCTCCCCCTACCTCTCCCGGCGCGAGCGGCGCCGGCGCATCGACGGCAAACTGGCCGAACTCGGCCTCAACGAGCGGCGCGACAGCGTGGTCGGGGCCACGCACAAAAAGACCCTGAGCGGCGGCGAGCGCAAGCGGCTCAACATCGGCCTCGATATGATCGGGTCGGCCGACATCTACCTCTTCGACGAGCCGACCTCGGGACTGTCCTCCAAGGACTCCGAACACGTCATGGAGATCATCCGGGCCATGGCGCACAACAAGATCGTCATTGTCACGATCCACCAGCCGAGCTCGAAAATTTTCCAAATGTTCAACAAGGCCATGTTGCTCGACCGCGGCGGGCGCATGGTTTTCTTCGGTCCGCCGCGGGAAATGCTTTCCTACTTTGCCGAAGCGGAGCACCACCAGCATTTCGGCACCCCGCTGGGCGGTTGTCCGGCCTGCGGCACAACGCGTCCGGAATTTGTCTTCGACGTGCTCGAGACCCCGCTGCGGGATCTGGGCGGCGACGTGATCTACGAGGAGAACAATCGCGGACAGCTCGTGCCCGTCCGGCGTTACTCGCCCGACTTCTGGCGGGACAAATACGAGGCTTGGCGCCTCATGCGCGATGTGCGGCAACCCGGGGCCGAGCCGCCCCCGCCCGAGGCGCAGGACGCGCCCACCGAGCCGCGGCGGCGCTGGGGTGCATCCCTCCGCGAGGAATTCCTCCAATTTCGCACCCTCCTGGCCCGCGCTTTCATCAGCAAGCTCCGCCACAAGGGAAACCTTGCCACCACCATGATCGCCGCCCCCGCGCTGGCCGCCCTCATCGGTGCGGTCCTGCGCTACTCGGAGGAAGGCACTTACGACTTCGCGTCATCTTTCCACATCCCGACCTACCTCTTCCTCTCGCTCGTCGTGGCCATGTTCCTCGGGCTGACCAACAGCGTGGACGACATCATCCGCGACCGGCCCGTGCTGCAACGCGAGCGCAACCTCAACGTCCGCCTCGGCTGGTATATCCTCGCCAAAGTCCTCACGCTTTCGCTCTTCGCCGTCGTCCAGTGCGTCCTTTTCATCCTCATTGGCAATTGGATCCTCGAGGTCCGCGGCATGTTCTGGACTTTCCTTCTGGCCATGGCCCTGACCGCGGTCAGCGGCATCGCCATCGGCCTGCTCATCTCGAGTCTCGTCAGCGAGAGCAAGACGGCGGTCAACATCATCCCCGTCGTGCTCATCCCGCAGATCATCCTCGGCGGGGCGCTGATCAAATACGAGGAGATGAACCAGAACCTCGATTTCGTCTACTCGGTCAGCCGCTGGTTTTCCGAGCACCCCGACGCCGGCCGCCCCCGCAGCGACCTGCAGGTGCCGCTCATCTGCGAGTTCATGCCCATGCGCTGGTCCTACGAGGCGCTGGTCTTCGCACAGGCCAAATACAACCCCTTGACCGGACGTCAGGACCGCATCCAGCAGGAGATCAACGCGCTGGTGCACGGCGGCACGTTGGACGAAGCCGGCGGGGCGCGCCTCGAGGACCTCAAGGAGTCGCTGGCCATTCTTTCGGGCCTGCAAGCCAAGGACCTGCCCACCCTGGAAAAGCGGCTCCGCCGGGTCGACAAGGTGATCGAGGGCGGACCGCTGACGGAAAACATGCTCGAGATGTCCCCCGGACCGGTCTCGGCCGAGCGGCTTTATGTCAATCAGAAGACCACGGATCTGGTCAACAAAGCAGAAATGGAACAGAGCGACTACCGCGAGAGCCGTTTCCTCAATGTGTTTTTCGGTCCGGAGAAACGCTATTTCGGCCTGCAGTCCAGCGTGCTGACTTTCAACGCATGGGTTCTTGCCGGCTCGTCGCTGCTCATGTTCCTGGCCCTTTACTTTGTCCTGCGCCAGCAGCTGAAAGCACCCACGGTTTGATCATACTTCTCGAAGACAACTTTGCGGACGTCCTCGGCAAAGCGCTGCGCGGCCATCATCTCGACACGGCCGGGGCGGCCCGTGCGGCGAACCTCGACCCGGCCGCCGTGGCCCGCTTGCTGGACGGGTATTTCGAGGAAGACGCGACCCGCGCGCTGGCCTCTGCGCTGCAACTCTCCCCCGAGGCCCTTGTGCGGTTGGCCCGCGGGGAACATCGTCCGGTGGTCCCCTGCCCCGAGTCCATGTTCGTCGCGACCACGCCCTTCGATGGCATGACGGTCAACGCGTATATCCTGTGGGACCGCTCGAACCGCGATGCGGCCATCTTCGACACCGGAGCCGACCCCGCGCCGCTGCTCGACGCGGTGGCGCGGTTCGGCCTGAATGTTGTCGCGATTTTTCTCACCCACAGCCACGCCGACCACATCCGGGCCTTGGCTGCGCTGAAGGCGGAACTCGGCGTGGACGCGTGGTCATCGGAAGCCGAACCCGTGCGCGGCACCCGCACCTTCCGGCCCGGCGACCTCTTCAATGCGGGGCACCACTTCATCCGCACGCGCCTGACCCCGGGCCACAGTCCGGGAGGCACCGCATTCATCATCGAGGGACACTTCATCCAGGCAGCCATGGTCGGCGACGCGCTTTTTGCCGGCTCGGTCGGGGGCGTGCGTGGCGACTACGCGGAGGCGCTCGCGACCATCCGGCGCGAAATCCTCAGCCTGCCCGACGCCACGATTGTTTGTCCGGGCCACGGTCCGCTGACAACCGTGGAGTCCGAGAAAACGGGCAACCCGTTTTTCGCGGCGTAGGCCTTACTGTCCGACCAACTGCCGGAACTCGGGCGTGCCGCGCACCATGGCATACATCGGGTCGTTGGCCAGCGCGGCGCGGGCTTGCACCCCGCCGAGGCTGACCGCTTGGCGCGCCGTCTCGAGAAAGCCGTTCAAATCGCGGTTGGCGAATTGGAAGCGGGCCAAGGCGAGGAGCACGCCGGGGTCGTTGGTCGCCGCCGCGGCAAGCTTGCGCGCCGGTCCGAGACCCGCCTGCCACTGGCCGTTGCTGTTGCAGAAATCGACCGCGAATTTGAGGAAGTCCGGATTGTCGCCGAAGGCCGCGGCGGACTGCTCGAGTTGCGTCTGGGCCAAATCCGGTTGCCCCGTTTCCATGTAGAGCCGCAGGAGGTTGGACACCACGTCGGGGTTCTGGGGGTTGGCCGCCAACTCGCTCTGCAGGGCTGCGATTTCGCGGTCGGCCTCGCGCAACCGGGTGACGCGCTGCCGCGCTTTGCCCACCGCGCGGTTGTTCGGATCGCCCTCCATGGCGCGGTCCCAGACCTCCGCCATCTCGTCCCAGCGCTTTTGGGTGCGCAGGATATCGCTGAGGGCGACGAGCGACTCCATGTTGTTCGGGTGCAACTGCAGCGCCTGGCGGTAGGCGCGCTCGGCCTCGGCCCACATGCGCCGCGCACGGTAGATGTTGCCCGTCGAATTGCGCAGCTTGGAAAACGAGCGTTTGGCGTCGAAGTCTTCGTGGAAATTTTTGTCGGCGAGCAACCGCTCGACGTAATCGTTCCAGTAGCGGAAGTCCTCCGCGACCGTTTCGGGGGGGAGCGTCTCCAGCGGCTCCTTGTTGAGGCGGTAACTCAGCCCGTTGGGCACCGCGTAGGGGTAAGTCCACTCCATGGGGAAACTTTCCTCGATGAAGAACTCCCGCTTGTCCTTGTTCTTCTCGAAGATCCATTGCGCGATGGCCGCGTGGTAAAGGATGCCCACATTGGGGTCCTGCGGATTGGCCCCCGGAGGCAGGTTCATCGAGACATTGCGGACGAGTTCCATCAGCTCCTGCTCGCTCGGCATGATGGTCTCGTCGGGCGGATACTGACGGTCGCGTCCGAGCCATTTTGCGAACCATCCCCCGGCCTGCGGCCGCCCCGGCGCGTAATGGTCGTGGATGTACTTTTGGTAGAACGCGTCGGCCAGCGCGTTCTGGGTGACAATGACCAGGTCGCGCCGGTCGAAGTCCGGGTCGCGCCGGTCCTTCGGGTCGACAAAACTCTCGCCGAGGATCATGTAGGTCGGGACGAAGCGCCCCGGGTCGGTCCCGCCGAAAACAAAAGCGTCCTTCGGAAGGTCCTTGAGCATGTCGTGCCCGTAGTGCCACCCGAACCAGTGGTCGCGCTGGCTGCAAAGCGGCGCATTCTGGATTCCGGTCCACAGCGGCAACAAGGGCAGGATCCACGCGGCGTGCCGGAAGGCGGCGCGCTTGGCCATCAAGCGCGAGAGGATGTAGCCCGTGCCGGCGGCGCAGAGCAAAGCGAAAAGCAGATAGGCATATCCGTGGTAGGGAAACTGCAGGGACCACGAGTCGATGGTGGTCTCCGTGCGCTCCATGACCGGTTGGAGGAAGGCGGACAGGACAAAGCCGATGAAGAGCAGGTAAAGGAAGGTGCGCTGCCGCAGGGGCAAGCGCAGGATGCCCAGGGCGGCGCCAATGACCGCAAAGAAGGCCCAAGGGGTGAAATTTTCCCCCAGCTTGCGCCAGTAGAAGGAAGTGAACTCGCGCCCGAGTTCGAGGGTGGACACCCGCTCGGGATCCTCGGGTTCCGGCGGCTTCTCGGGCGCGGTTCCCATGCCCTTGCCGAGCGTGCGGACGATGAGGTCCGACAGGCTCCCCGCATACTGCGTCCGGTTGATCGAATAGAAAAATCCCTCCGGCGTGCTGGTGTAACCCCAGTTCATCGGCGGGTTGGTCGAGGACGCGAACGGCATGTAAGCGTAGGGCAACAGACCGAGGATGACGGCCAGCGGCACGAGCAAGACGATGCGCAGGTCTGTGCGGCGCCACTTGAGGACGAGAAGAACGATCAACGCGAGCATGGCAAAGTAGAAGAACCGCATGGCAGTCGACCAGGTCGTCGCGTCATTCGACAGCCAGGCGAATCCGAGGTAGACGAGCGCCGCGCTGACCAGTGAAGCGACCAGCACCTCCCAGAACACCGTGCGGCGGATGAGCAGGGGCACAAGCAAAGGCAGCGGGGCCAAGGCCAGCGTCAGGTGATGATTGCTCATGCAGAGCGAGAAGGTGAAGAACGAGGCGAGGATCGGGAGATCGCGCGACGGGCGGCGCACCCACCAGTAGAGCGAGATGATGAAGAGCGCCGCCAGCAACCCGTGGAGGGTGTAAACCTCGGCGATGACCGCTTGGGTCCAGAAGGAAAAGCTGAAGGCGAAGAGCAACCCGAATGTCGTGGCGATGAGCGCGCGGACCAGCGGCGGGCCGGTTTTCCCCTCGCCCCACCAAGGCATCATCCAACGCAGCAGGCTCGAAGCGAGCAGGGTCGTGGCCCCCACCGCCAAGGCACCGCAAAATCCGCTGAAAAGGTTGATTTCCCACGCCGCGTTGCCGAGCGGCAGGAGTTGGAACAACCACGCGAGGATGGTCCAGAGCGGGTAGCCCGTCGGGTGTGGCACGCCGAAGTGCTGGGCCGCCACGATGAATTCACCGGAATCCAACAGCCCGACATTCGGCTGCGCGGTGTAAAAATAAACCGCGCCGCTGATCAGGGCGGTGACGAGGGCGGCCCACCAGTCTGCGCGGACGAATACCGGGGTCCTTTCCTCCGCTGCTTCTTCGGATATGAGCGCCATGGCGGGATGTGACCGAAGAGCAAACACGTTTGCCGCTCCCGGGGCAAGCGCCGCGTCTAAGGAACGAGTATTCCGTCAAGGGCCACCCGCAACTGCTCCTCGCGTCCGACCTTGAATTGCTCGGCGGCACGCACCCGGCGCGTGCGGCCGTCGCGGGCCACAAATTCCAGCACCAACGGACGCCGCCCCGGGAAATCGAGCACGGTCGAACGCAAATCCTCCAGTTCGCGACGTCCGGCCCGTCCGGCCGGCAGGCGCAGGACAATGGGCGGCTCGCTCCCCGCCGCGGGGGGCACGGACTTGAACTCCGCCGCGGTCACCGCGGGCCTGTCGTCGCGTTTGTCGAGCCGGCCGGTGATTTGCACCACTTTCCCGGGTACGAGATGCGAGGTGTATTTCTCGAACGCCTCGCTCCAGACCCGAACTTCGACCTTTCCGGTGAAGTCCTCCAGCGTGAGGAAAGCGCAGGGTTTGCCGGTGGCCTTGGTGAACTTTTTCTCCACCGTGTCGACCAACCCCACCAACGTCACCGTGGCGCGGTCATCCATCTCCTCGAGAGCGGAGACCTTGGTGAACTTCGGGTTGTCGAGCGAACCGCGGTAGGGATCGAGCGGGTGAGCTGTGACATAAAACCCGAGAAGCTCCTTCTCGAACGACAACAACTCGGCTTCGGTGAACGGCCGCGCCCGGCGGCGTCCGCCGCCACGTGCCGTGACCGCGAGGCCCTCGTCCCCGAAAAGGCTTTGCTGTCCGGCCGAGCGGTCGCGGTGCGCCGAAGCGCTGGCGGCCAGAACCGGGTCGAGGTCCTCGACCATCTGGGCCCGCTCTTCGCCCGTGAAGTCGAACGCCCCGCATTTGACGAGGCATTCCATCGATTTGCGGTTGACCGCGCGCGGGTCCATCCGCGTGGCGAAATCCTCGAGCGAGGCAAACGGCCCGCGGGCGGCGCGCTCGGCCACCGCGTCGGCCATGGAGGTCTCGCCGACGTTTTTGATACCGCTCAGGCCGAAGCGGACGGCCACCGAACCGTCATGCTCCTCGGGCGCGAACTTGAGCATGCTCTTGTTGAGATCCGGGGGATGCAGGGTCAGGCCCATGCGCTTGGCCTCGTCGACGTAGAAGGAAATTTTGTCCGTGTCGTCGACTTCGTTGCTCAGAACGGCACAGATGAACTCGACCGGATGATGTGCCTTGAGCCAGCACATGCGGTAACTGATCAGCGAATAGGCCGCGCTGTGGCTCTTGTTGAACCCGTAGTCGGCGAATTTCTCCAGCAGGTCGAAAATGGCCTCGGCCTTTTTTTCCGGGATGCCGTTGTGCTCTTTGCAACCGGCGATGAAACTGACCCGCTCGAGGGCCATCTTCTCCTTGTCCTTTTTGCCCATGGCGCGGCGGAGTAGGTCCGCCTGGCCGAGACTGTAACCGGCCAGCAAGTTCGCCGCCTGCTGCACCTGCTCCTGGTAGATGAGAATGCCGTAGGTTTCGCGCGCAACCTGCTCGAGCAGCGGATGATCGTAGTTGATCTTGGTCTGCCCCTTCTTGCGCTTGATGTAATCGGGGATGAGCGCCATCGGCCCCGGGCGGTAGAGCGCGCAGAGCGCGTTCATGTCATCGAGGCTGGTGAACCCGAAATTCCGGCAATAGCGCGACATGCCGCCTTCAAACTGGAAGATGCCGACCGTCTCGCCGCGGTTGAGCACATCGAAAGCGGCCTGGTCGTCGACCGGGACCTTCTCGATATCGAAGCCGGGCAAGTGACGGCGGATCAGTTCCTCGGCGTCACGGATCACGGTCAGGGTTTTCAGTCCGAGAAAATCCATCTTGAGCATCCCGAGATCGGTCAGCGGTTCCATCGAATACTGCGTGACCACCTCGTTATCCTTGCCGCGCGAGAGCGGGAGGATTTCCGACAAATCACGGTCGCCGATGACCACTCCCGCCGCGTGGATGCCGGCATTGCGCGAGAGCCCTTCCAAGACGGTCGAATAGCCCCAGAGTTGCTGCGTGCCGGGCTCGGATTCGATCGCTTGCTTGAGGTCGGGATTCTTCTCCCGCGCCGACTCGAGGGTGATGTTCAGCTCGTTCGGGATCATTTTGGCGATGCGGTCACCGTCCCCGTAACTTAGGCCGAGCACCCGCGCCACGTCGCGCACCACGCTCTTCGCGCCGAGTTGGTTGAAGGTGACGATTTGCGACACGCAGCGCTCGCCGTATTTTTGCCGCACGTATTCGATGACCTCGCCGCGTCGCGCCTGGCAGAAATCGACGTCGATGTCGGGCGGACTGACCCGCTCGGGGTTGAGGAAGCGCTCGAAAATCAGCCCGTAGCGCACCGGATCCAGGTCGGTGATGCCCAGCACGTAGGCCACCATGCTCCCCGCGGCCGAACCGCGTCCCGGACCGACCGGAATGCCGCGCTGTTTGGCGAAGTGGATGAAGTCCCAGACGATGAGAAAGTAACTGGTGAACCCGAGCTTCTCGAGGACGCCGAGCTCGTAATTCAAACGCTCGCGCAAGGCCGGCGTGCCGTCGCCGTAGCGGCGGGCAAAACCTTCCTCGCAGAGCTCGTGCAGGTAACCCTCGCGCGTTTTGCCGTCCGGGGGATGGAAGACGGGGAAGCGCGACTTGCCGAATTCCATGCTGACCTCGCAACGCTCGGCAATACGCGCCGTGTTGGCCAGCGCCTCCGGATGCTCGCGGAAAATCTCCGCCATTTCCTGCGGGGTCTTGAGGTAAAGCTCCGGCAGGTAACGCAACCTCCGCTCGTCGGTCACGTTGGCGCCCGTGCCGATGCAGACCATGACATCGTGCGCTTCGTGGTGGGAGCGCTCGAGGAAATGGACGTCGTTGGCCGCAACCAAGCCGAGGCCGAGGTCGCCGGCCCAACGCACCAGATGCGGATTGACCTCGCGCTGGGCATCCATCCCGTGGTCGTGGATCTCGACGAAGAAATTCTCCTTACCGAAAATATCGCGGTATTGGGCGGCCAGAGCGCGCCCGCGCTTGGGATCCCCGTCGAGGATGGCGCTGCTCATCTCGCCTTTCAGGCAACCACTCAGACCGATCAGCCCCTTGGCGTGTTGCGCGAGGAGTTCCTTGTCGATGCGCGGCTTGTAGTAGAACCCCTCGAGGTGCGCCGCGCTGACCAGCTTGATCAGGTTGGCCCAGCCCTCGTTCGTCTCCGCCAGAACCGTCAGGTGGTAGGCGGCGTCGCGGCCGGACGAGGACTTCTTCTCGTGCATCGAACCCGGGGAGATATACATCTCGCAGCCCAGCAGCGGTTTGACACCAGCCTTCTGCGCCTCCTTGTAGAACTCCACCGCGCCGTAGAGCACCCCGTGGTCGGTCATGCCGACCGCCTTCATCCCGGCCGCCGACACCTTGCGCATCAGATCGGCAATCCGCACCGCCCCGTCGAGCATCGAATACTCGGTGTGGACGTGAAGGTGGGCGAACTCGGGAACAGCCATGGACCAAGATTAAATGACGCGGACGGCGTGGCAAGCTGGCGGCCCGGACGGCTTTTCCGGATGGCCAAAATATGCGGCGCCGCTACCCTCCGCCTCCATGTCCGCCGAAGAAAACATCTTGGTCGTCCCCCGCAGCGTCTTTGACCGCCTCGGCTCCTTCGAGGGCCTGAGCTTCGAACCGCAGCACTACATGCCGGCGCTGCTCGACCCGGCCTGCAACCTTTTTCTCCCCCGGGGCGCGGCGGAAAACGACCCGAAGCACAAACAACTCATCCCCTACCTTGTTATCCGCCACGGAGACCGCGTCCTCTGCTACACGCGCGGCAAATCCGGCGGGGAAGCACGTCTGCATGCCCGGATGTCGATCGGCATCGGCGGTCACATCAACGACGGCGACACGCACGCCGCACATTTCGACGACGCAGCCTACTTCCGTGCCGTGGAGCGCGAACTGCACGAGGAACTGGAAATCCCCGGTGGCTACCGCCAACGCATCGCGGCTTTGCTCAACGACGACAGCAACGATGTGGGGCGCGTCCACCTCGGCGTGGTCCATCTGGTCGACGTCGATAGGCCGGACATCCGTCCGCGCGAGGATGCCATCAGCAACCTGCGTTTTTTTTCCGCCGAGGAACTTGCGCCGCTGCGCGAGCGGCTGGAATCGTGGTCGCAAATCTGCTTCGACGGCTTCGCCCGCTTGCTCCGGGCCTGAGCGGAGAGCGCCGCGTCAGGACTGCAAGCCCTGAATGATGCTGATCAGCGGCAGGAAGAGCGCGATGACGATGGTGCCGACCACGACCGCGAGGAAGACGATCATGATCGGTTCGAGCAGAGAGGTCAGGCCGGCGACCGTGTTGTCCACCTCGTCGTCGTAAACGTCGGCGATCTTCAGCAGCATCTCCGGCAACTGGCCCGTTTCCTCGCCGACGTCGATCATGCTCACGACCATGGGCGGGAACATGCCGCTTCTCTCGGCCGGACTGACAATAGATTCACCCTCTTTCACACTGTCGTGGATCTTTTGGATCGCGTTGGAGAGGACGACGTTGCCGGCCGTCTCGCGGGTGATGTTGAGAGCCTGGAGGATGGGGACACCGCTCGTCACCAAGGTGCCCAAGGTGCGGCTGAAACGGGCGATGGCACCCTTGCGGATCAGGCCTCCGAAGAGCGGGATCTTCAACTTGATGCTGTCGAGCACCAAACGCCCCTTCGGATAGCGGCCGGCCAGATTGATGCCGGCAAATACCAGAACCACCGCGCCGATGATCAGATACCATTGGTTCTGCACCAACTTGCTGGTGTCGATGACGAACTGCGTGAGCGCCGGCAAACCCTTGCCACCCAGCATGTCCTGGAAGATCTGCTCGAATTTCGGGACGATGTAGACGAGCAGGAAGGCCATGATCGCGATGGCGATCACCAGGACGATGATCGGATAGAACATGGCCGACATCACCTTGTTCTTGAGCTTCTGCGCTTTTTCCTGGAAGTCGGCCAAACGCACCAAGACCAACTCCATCACGCCGCCCAGCTCGCCGGCCTTCACCATGTTGACGTAGAGTTTGTTGAAGATTTTCGGGTGCTGGTTGAGCGCGTCCGAGAACGTGCTGCCGCCTTGCACCGTATCGGCCAGCTTCCCGATCGTCTTGCGCAGGACCGGGTCGGGTTCCTGCTTCCCGAGCACATTGAGCCCGCGCAACAACGGGAGACCCGAATCGATCAGGGTAGCCAACTGGCGGGTGAAGATCATCAGGACCTTCGGCTTGATTGTTTTCCCCTCGAGGAAGGAAAAACTGAACCCTTTCTTTTTCCCGCCGCTCTTGGCCTTCGCCGCTTTCGCCGCCTTGGGCGCCGCGGCCTTCGCCTTGGAAGCCTCCATCACGCTGGTCGGATAATACCCGGCTTGCCGCAAGGCCGCCACCGCCTCCTGCTCGCTGCCCGCTTCGAGCGAGTCGCGCACTTCCTGTCCGCGTGCGTCGAGGGCGGTGTAAGCGTAACTGGGCATGGCGGCGGGGACGAAGGGGAAGCGGTGGGGAAAGTAAACTTTAGGCGGGACCGGCGGCGGTCCGGAAGAAAAAAGACACGCTCAGCCCCGCAGGAACGGATTTCCCGCTTTTTCGTCACCGAGAGTCGTGGACGGCCCGTGGCCGGGCAAAACAACGGTTGCCTCCGGCAGCGCAAAAAGTTTTTCCCGGATCCCCCGCACCAGCAACTCACCGTCGCCCCCCGGTAAATCCCAGCGCCCGATTCCCCCGCGAAAGAGCACGTCGCCGCCGACCAAGAGCCCGTCGTCGGGACTGTAGAAACAAAGGCTGCCCGGACAGTGCCCCGGCACCTCGAGCACGTCCAAGGACCGCCCGAGAAAATCCTGTCCCCCGCCCCCGGCCAGAATCCGGTCGGGCTGCAACGTCTCGATTCGCAACGGAAAGCCGCTGCGCTCGAAAAAGTCCGGATCGCTCAGCATGGGCACCGTGTCGGCATGGCAGGCCACCGGGCACCCGTGGCGCCGCTGCACAGCCGCCGCATCAGCCGTGTGGTCCCAATGCCCGTGGGTCAGCACGAGAAGTCCGATTTTCTCCCCGGCAAAGCGGACATCGGCCCCCTCGGGCGCGTCAAAAAGCACAGCCCCACCGGACGCGTCGAGGAGGAAACAGTTGGTCTCGAAGGGACCACCGGTGAAAGTTTTGAACTGCAGCATGCGAAAGGAGTCCAAGCTACGTGCCTCATTTTCCTTGCGCAACCCGCCTTTCAGGGCGACGAGTTAATCTTTCTCCGATGAAATCGTCCTCGCTTTGCCGCCGAACGGCCCTCGCCGTCCTGCTCGCCGTCGCGCCAGCCGCCGCCGCCCCCGACTCCGGAAACGGGGAAAAGATGGGCGAAGTTGCCAGCACGGTGGCCCGCATGCTGGAGAGCGCCCACTACAGCCGCCAACGCCTCAACGACGAGGTGGAACCCGGCGTGACCCAAGCCCGCAAGGCCCTCGACCGCTACCTCGAATTGCTCGACTACAACCGGCTCTTCTTCACCCAAAAAGACATCGACGAGTTTACCAAGACGCACGGCGACAAATTGCAAAACGACATCATGCTGAGCGACCTCTCGGCCGCTCACCGCGTCTATGACCGCTTCCTCGAGCGTGTCGCGGCACGCGTGGATAAAATCAAGGGACTGCTCGAGAAAGACTTCCCCTTCGCCAGCGACCGTGCCGCCCAGATCAACCGCGACAAAGCCCCGTGGCCGGCCGACGAGGCGGAAGCGGACGAAATCTGGTCGGCCCGCGTCGAAGCCGAGATGCTCCAGGCCATCCTCGCCGAGGAGGCCCTCGAGGAGCTGGCGGCCAAAAAGAAGGACGACGATGACGTCACGGAGGCCTCTTCCGACAACAATGGCGGCCTGCCGAAGCGCACGCCCAAGGAGCAGGTGCAACGCCGTTACGAGCGCCTGCTCAAATCGCTGCAGGAGGAAAACCGCGAGGACCAATCGAGCACCTTCCTCTCCGCCCTGGCCCAAAGCTACGACCCCCATTCGGAATACATGAGCCAGCGCGCGCTCGACAATTTCAACATCCAAATGGGCCTCTCGCTCGTCGGCATCGGCGCCGAACTGCGCAGCGAGGACGGCTACGCCAAGATCCAGCGCCTCGTCCCGGGCGGGCCGGCCGAGCGCGGCGGCAAACTCAGGGTCAACGACCGCATCGTCGCCGTGGCCCAGGGCGACGGCGAGTTCGAGGACGTCGTCGACCTGAAACTCGACAAGGTCGTCGAACGCATCCGCGGCAAAAAGGGCACTACCGTCCGCCTCCAGGTCCTTTCCGCCGCATCCCTCGATCCATCCAAACTCGACGTCATCTCCATCCTCCGCGACGAAGTCAAACTCAAGGACGAGGAGGCCAAAGCCCAGATCATCGACACAACCGGTGACGATGGCCGCGACACCCGGGTCGGCATCATCACCCTGCCCAGCTTCTATGCGGACATGGGCCGCGGCGGCGCACCCAAGAGCACGACCCGCGACGTCACCGCGCTGCTCAACCGACTCAAACGCGAAGGCATCGAGGGACTGATCATCGACCTGCGCCGCGACAGCGGCGGATCGCTCGAGGAAGCCGTCCGCCTCACCGGCCTCTTCATCCCGAAAGGTCCCGTCGTGCTGGCCAAAGACACCAACGGCAGCATCTCGGAAATGCGGGATCCGGACCCGGGCGTGCTCTGGGACGGCCCGCTCATCGTCCTCATGAACCGCCTGAGCGCCTCGGCCAGCGAGATTTTCGCCGCCGCCTTGCAGGACTACGGACGGGCCATCGTCGTCGGGGATGAAAAGAGCTTCGGCAAAGGCACCGTGCAAACCCTCCTCGAAGTGGACCGGTTCCTGCCCCTCTTCGCCAAGGCCCGCCAGTCCGGCGCGCTCAAGCTCACCATCCAGAAATTCTACCGCGTCAAGGGCGGCTCCACGCAGTTGCGCGGCGTCGCCTCGGACATCGTCCTGCCCTCGCTCACCGATCAGGACGACGTCGGGGAGGGCGCGCTGAAGAACCCTCTCGCTTATGACGAAGTCCCCGCGCGCTCCTTCACCCCCTTCGGCAACTCGAATGAAGTGCTGCCCGGCCTCCGCGCGGCCAGCGAGGCTCGTGTCGGCCGAAATCCCGAGTTTTCTTACGTCCTCGAAGACCGCGCCCGACTGCAGGAACGCATCCTGAAAAATGCCGTCAGCCTCAACAAGCAGGAGCGCCTGGCCGAAATCGGGAAAGACAAAATCCGCCGCGAGGCACGGCTGGCGGAACGCAAGACTCTGGGCGGACCGAAATTTGCCGCGTTCGAGGTCACACTCGACACCGTGAAGGCCGCGGAGCTTCAGCCCGTTGCTCTCGACAAGCCGCCCAAACGCTCGATGGAGGACTCCGACGAACCCGACCCGTCCGCCCCCGATGAGGAAGAGCCCTACGTCGATCCGGTGCGCGACGAGGCCGTCCTCATCATGCAGGATTGGGTCCAACTCGAAGGCAAGCCACCCGTCACCGCCCGGGCCGGCGCCGCAGAGTAGGCCGCTCCGCAGCAGCTGGACAACCCGCCGGCCGGACGCCACGTTTTTTTCCGTATGAAGAAAATCATCTGTTCCTTGGTCGCCACACTCGCCCTCGGCGGCCTCACCGCGGGTAACACCATGCGCGGAGTTGGCGAGGACATCAGCGCTTTCGGCCGCTACCTCTCCAGCTCGACCGGCACCTCGTCCCCGCACCGCGCACCGACACCCGCCCCCGGCTACTGAGCCGGCCTCTCGACAAAAGGTCCGGACTTCACTAAGTTGACATGCTCAATGAGCAAACTACTCCTCATCATCATCGGTGCCGCCACGTTGTGCGGCGTGACCGCCTGCAACACCGTCAGCGGCGTCGGCCAAGACGTCAGCGCCATGGGGCGTGACATCTCCTCCGGCGCGCAAGGCGTCGAGCAGAACATCCGCGGCAACTGACCGCATCGACAGCGCGGGACAACCGCGCTAAAATCCCCGGGTGAAGCTCCCGTAGCTCAGGGGATAGAGCAGCGGATTTCTAATCCGTTGGTCGGAAGTTCGAATCTTCCCGGGAGCGAACTCCTTGTCATCCCGTCGGCAACCCTGCTTGCCCCGGTTCACCTTCGCCGTTAACCAAACGGGATGACCGATGATTTTTTCCTCCGCAGCCTCGGGCTGATCATCATGGCCGGTGCGGTTTTCTCGGTCGCGGCCGGATGGATCCGCATGCCGACCATCGTGGCCTACATGATTGCAGGTCTGGTCATCGGCCCGCTCACCGGCCTGGTCGAAATTTCCCACGCCCTCGAACTGATTTCCGAAATAGGCATCGCCCTCCTCCTCTTCATCGTCGGCCTCGAGCTGAGTCTCGACAAGGTGCGCGATGTCGGCAAGGTCGCCGTCGTTGCCGGGATCGGACAGGTCGTCTTCACCGCGGTGATTGGTTGCGCGCTCTGCCTGGTGCTCGGCTTCAGTTTGATCGAATCCGCCTTCCTTGCCACGGCCCTCACCTTCAGCAGCACAGTCGTGGTGGTCAAACTCCTCGACGAGAAGCACGAGATGGACACCCTCTACGGACGCATCGCCGTGGGCATCTTCCTTGTGCAGGACCTTGTCGCCATCGTCATGCTCACCTTTCTGGCCGGCCTCGGCACGGGTGCGGTCGATCCCCAGACTGCCGCCCTCGGCATGGCCAAGGCCTTCGCCGGAGTCGCCGCCCTGCTCGTCCTCGTCCTCGTTGCCGCGCGCTGGGTCTTGCCCGCTCCGTTCGCCTGGGCCGCGCGCACGCCCGAAACCAATGTTATTTGGAGTCTGACCTGGTGCTTCCTCATCGTCCTGGCCGCCGAACTCTTCGGCCTCTCGCTCGAGATCGGCGCTTTCCTGGCCGGACTGAGCCTCGCCCAATTGCCCTACACCAACGACCTGAGGCGGCGGGTGCATCCGCTGATGAATTTTTTCATCGCTGTCTTTTTCGTTTCGCTCGGTGTCAACATGGAACTCTCCGCCGCCTTCGACAACGCAGGCACGGTCGCCCTGCTTTCCCTCTTTGTCATAATCGGGAACCCTTTCATTTTCATCTGGATTATTCTGCGCATGGGCTACGGGGAACGGACTTCGTTCTTCACCGCCGTCACCGTGGCCCAGATCAGCGAGTTTTCATTCATCCTCGTCGCCATGGGAGTGCGGGCCGGACTTATCGCCCCGTCCATTCTCTCCATCACCGCGCTGGTCGGACTGGTCACCATCACCGTCTCGGCCTACATGATCCTCTACAACGATCCGCTCTACCGGTTGGTCAAATCGACCGGACTGCTCTCTCTTTTCGGCTCTCCGGCCGTGGAGGCAGAACCCCGCGATTCGCACCGGCCGCACGGTCATTTCATCGTTGTCGGCCTCAACTCGCTCGGACGCGAGTTGGTCAGACTCCTCGGTTCCCGGGGCGAACGCGTCCTCGCGGTCGACACGGACCCGCACAAATTGACCGGTGTGGATTGCGAGATCCTGCTCGGGGACGCCGGTGATCCGGCAGTGCTGGCGGAGGCCGGCCTGCCCGGCGCGCGCATGCTGGTCTCGGCCTTGACCATCGAGGAAACCAACGACCTCCTTGCCTACCGCTGCCGTGAGGCCGGTATCCCCTGCGCGGTGAACGTCATGGATCTTTCCGCCACGGAAAACCTGCTGGCCATGGACGTCTGCTTCATGCTCGTGCCCAAGGTCGATGGTGTGTCGGCGCAGGATGTCGAACTGCGCAAGCTCGGAGTCCTCTCCCCATGATCGGCGTGGGCGTCATCATGCTGGCCGCCGCTCTGGCTTGCGCGCTCTCGCGCCTCACCCGCGTGCCGATCATCCCGCTTTATCTTCTCGCCGGATGGCTGCTCTGGCTCACCGGGCTGGAGGCGCCGGGCGACTCCGCCACCGAGGGCCTCCAATTGGGGCTGGCCGTTCTTGTCTTTCTGGCCGGCGCGGAGCTTAACCCCCAGCGCATCGTCACCGACCGCCGCCGCGCCGCGCTCTTGAGCCTTGTTCCCATGCTCGTGACCGGTGGCTGCGTTCTCCTCTGGCTGCGGCTCCAAGGGACCGCGCTGCAACCCGCCCTGTATTTGGCCGTGGCCCTTGCCGGTTCCTCGACTGTTGTCGCCATCCGCCAACTCCGCCAACTCCGCCAGACACGCGAGCCCTTCGGTCGCCTCGTCATCTCGGTCCAGTTGCTGCAGGACTTCTTTCTCGTCGGCGTGCTCGTCTTCGTCGCGGCGCTCCCGCAAGGATGGCTCGAGGCACTCACTGCCCTCGGAACATCGAGTCTCCTCCTCGCCGCCGCCCTCGTCCTGCAGACCAAGGCCGTGCCCTGGCTGCTGGCCAAGACGCACTTGGGCGATGAGACCCTGCTCATGCTCATGCTCGCCTTGCTTTTCGCCTTCGGCACCGCCGCCACCGCCCTCGGTTTACCCCTCGTGGTGGGAGCCTTCGTTGCGGGCTTGTCCATCTCGCGCTTTCCCGCCAACGGCCTGCTCAGGGTGCAACTCGCGGCCCTCGGTGACTTCTTTTTCGCCATCTTCTTCGTCACCCTCGGCTACTTGGCGGGCTTGCCCGCGGCCGACACTCTGACCAAAGCCTTGGGACTCGCCTTCATCATCCTTGTCCTCCGCCCTCTCGTCCTTACCGTCCTGGCCCGCGGCCTCGGCCTCTCCGTCCGCCCCGCCGTGGAGTCCTCCCTGCTTCTCGGTCAGGCGGGAGAACTTGGCTTGGTCATCGGCCTCGTCGGACTGGGCAACGGCAGCCTCTCCGCGCCCGATTTCAGCCTGCTGGCCGTTGTCACCGCCATCACCATGATGCTCACGCCATTCGTCGCCACCGATGCGACAACTTCATGGCTCCTGCACCACCTGCCGCACCGGCGCCCGCCGGCACCGGGAAGCCTGCACGGCCATGTTCTCATGCTCGGCTACGGGGCTGCCGGACGCTGGGTTTTGCGGAGCCTGCAGGAGCACGGGTGCGAGGTCTTTGTCGTCGACGATGATCCGGGCGTCATCGCCCACCTTGAAGCCAACGGGGTCCCCTGCCTCCGCGGTGACGGCTCGGATCCTTACGTGCTCGCGGCCGCCGGCGCAGACGCTGCCCGTGTTGTTCTTTGCAGCATGCGCCGCTCGGCCGATGCGGCCAAAGTCTTGCGCGTCCTCGGCGGCCAAGTGCCGGTCATTGTCCGCGTCTTCGAAACATGGGAAGCGGAACACGTCCGCCGCCTCGGCGGCGTGGCCGTGCTCAATTCGAGCGCCGCGGCAAGGCGTTTCCTCGAATGGTTTGATGCCTCAAACTACCGCTGTGCCTCGCGCACCGGGGTTTAATGCGCGAGTCGGTCCGCACGCACAGACATCCGCACCGTGCGCAGGACAAGCAATCCGCCGCCGAAAAAGAGGAGCGTCGACAGCACCGCCCAACGCAACCCGGCCGCATCGGCCAGCAGGCCCATGAAGAGCGGTCCGGCCACCGCAGCGAATTTGCCGAAGACTCCCCAGAACCCGAAGAATTCCGCCGCACGTTCCCGCGGGGAAAGCAGCGAGACCACCGCGCGGCTGCCCGCCTGGCACGATCCGATGGCCAGACCCGCCGCATTGCCCACCACGAAGAAGGCTTCTTTGGTCTGACAAAATGCCGCGCCCACCGCGACAAGGCACCACAAGACGAGCGCGATGGTCAGCACGGTGATCGAGCCCACCCGGTCCTGCCACCATCCGAAGAGGAGTGCCCCCAGCGCACTGCTGATTTGCAGCGAGGCAAAGAGCACGAGGTTCTCCGTCGTGGTGAAGCCGAGCACCTTTCCGGAGTAGATGGCCGCAAACGCCACGACCGCCCCCAGGCCGCTCATGTAAAGCAGGAACGCGACGAAAAATTTGAGCAACTCCCGGTGTTTCGGCAGATCCCGCGCCGCACGGGCAATGCTTTCCCATCCCAGCCGCCACCACGAATCGGCGTGCGGATCGGGTTGCTTTCGCTCCCGCAGCAAAAAGAGCACCGGCATGGTGGCCGCCAGCATGAAAAGGGCCGTGGCCACAAAGACCCAGCGGATCCCGTCCGGGGCAACCGAGAGCACCAGCATGGCCAAGCCGAGTGCCCCCAGGCCCCCGAGGTAACCGAAACTCCAGCCATAACCCGAGATCCGTCCGCAGTTCTCCGGCGTGCTCAATTCGCTGAGGAAGCTCGCGCAGAAATTCTCGCCGAAGGAAAACGCCGCGTAGGCCACGATGACCAAGCCCGCGGCCAGCGCCACCGTCCCCGGACCCGTCAGCCACAGCGCCGCCGTGGCGGCTGCGCACACCCACATCATGGCGAGGAGAAATTTTTTCTTCGACCCCGTCACATCGGCCATCACCCCGAGGGCCGGACCGAAAACCATCACCACCACCTGAGAAGCGGCCAGCGTGGCACTCCACAAAGTGTTGGCGACCGGACTCCCCGCCACGACCACCTCGGTGAAATACGGACCGTAAACCACCGTGATAACCACCGTGATGAACGCCGAATTGGCCAAGTCATAGCAACACCATCCGAAAATCTCCCTCTTGCGCACCGGTTCGGTCATGAGGCGGGCATCATGGACGTGCGGTTTGCCGCAAGCGAAAGAATTTACGCGCCGAGGAAACAAGGATTACTGGGGAGGCCAGACGCCCCGGCGCCGTCTTCTCCTCTGAGCCTTTCCTGACCGCAGTTTCTAAAACCCGTCCGCAATCACCACCTCGTCATAAGCGAGCTGGCCCGGACGCGGCCATGAGTCCTGCGTCTTTTTGCCGATGGCGATCATGAAGGAAATGACATGGTCCGCCGGCAACTTGATGATCTTGCCGACCGCCTCGAAATCGAATCCGTCCATCGGGCATGAGTCATAGCCCATGGCTTTTGCCGTCAGCATCAGCGTCTGACCCGCCATTCCGCACGAGCGCATCGCTTCATCGCGCTGCACCTGCGGTTTCCCTTGGTAATACTGGTCGATGGCCGGGACGAGGAAATCTTGCACTGGCTGCGGGGCATTGCGCCAGTAGCGCGCCGGATCCTGCTCCCAAGCCCCGAGGTCCGCACAGAGAACGACAAGCATGGAAGCATCGGTCACCTGCGCCTGGTCCCAGGCCACGGCGCGGATCTGCTTGCGGACCTCCGGATCCCGCACCACGACGAAGCGCCAGTTCTGGATGTTGAAGGCCGTGGGCGAAAGCAGGGCCAATTCGAGCAACTGACGCTCCTCTTGGTCGGACATCTTGTGTTCCGGATCGTAATGCTTGATGGCGCGCCGCGCCTTGATCGCTTCAATGGTGTTCATAAAGGAAAAATGGTGCGCGATACAGGGTTCGAACCTGTGACCCCCTCCGTGTCAGGGAGGTGCTCTACCACTGAGCTAACCGCGCTA
>JBBECM010000009.1:0-8359 GCA_040881855.1 Chthoniobacterales bacterium
TCGGCCCATTCGAAGTTATCCATCAACGACCAATGGAAGTAGCCGCGCACCGGCACGCCGTCGTGCATCGCCCGGCGCAGTTCGCGCAAATACTTTGCCGTGAAATCGATCCGTTGCGGGTCGTGCACCTTGCCGTCGGCCGCCACCCAGTCGGTGTTGCTCATCCCGTTTTCGGTGATGAAGACGGGCAGGCCGTAACGCTCGTGGGTGAACCTCGGGCCCCAGCGCAGCGCGGGCGGCGTGACATTCCACTGGAACGCGGTGCGGGGATGACCCGGGGCGAGGGGAACGTCCTTGGCCCGTCCGTCCCGGCCGGCGCGCACCGGTCTGCCCTGGTAGATGTTCAGCCCGTAAAAGTCCATCGGTTGGGCCATGATCCGCAAGTCGGCCTCGCTGTAGCGCGGCAGAAGTTTCCCGTAGGCGCGGCGCGCTTCGGGGGCGACCCGGCCGAGGATGACCGGATCGCTCCACAGCGTGTTGTTGAAAACATGATCGCGCTGGCAGGCGTCGGTCAGGCGCCGCGCCGCGCGGATATCCGCCGGTTTGTCCGTCGCCGGATAATGCACCACCCCGACCGGGGCCCAACCGATCTTCGAGGACTTGTCCGCTCCCGCGCGCAGGGCGGACACGGCCAATCCGTGCGCGAGCTGCACGTGGCGCGCCGCTTTGAGCAGTTCGCGCACCGGAAGCTTCAATCCCGGCGCGTGCATGCCGTTGCCATGGCCGAGGCCGATGAAGCACTGCGGTTCGTTGAAGGTCATCCAGTCGCGGACGCGGTCGCCGAGCGCCCCGGCCACCGCGGAGGCGTAGTCGGCAAACCACGAAGGCGAGTCGGCATGCCGCCAGCCGCCCCGGCGGAAGAGGGCGCTCGGATAATCCCAGTGGAAGAGGGTGCAGAACGGGCGGATGCCCGCGGCGAGCATCTCGTCGACCAAGCGGTCGTAAAAAGCGAGGCCCTTGGGATGGAGTTTCCCCCGGCCCGAGGGAAAAAGCCGCGTCCACGAAAGGGAAAACCGGTAGGCGTGGAGCCCGAGGTCTTTCATCAGCCGCACGTCTTCGCGGCAACGGTGGTAATGATCGCAGGCGGATTTTCCGCTATGCCCTTCCTGCACCTTGCCCGGCGTGGCGCAGAAGTCGTCCCAGACCGAGCGTCCGCGTCCGTCTTCCTTCCACGCCCCCTCGATCTGGTAAGCCGCGGTGGCCGCGCCCCACACGAAGTCCCGCGGAAACGGGCGGTGGCGCGGGGCGGTCAAGCGTGGGCAAGGTCGGGGCCGATCTTGGCCGGCCCGGAGGCGGTGGAGTTGCGCAGGACGACCAGAGGTTCGACCCGGATGTAGGTGGCCGGGAGCGAGGGCTCCTGCATGCGCTCCAAGACCCGCTGCGCGGCCAGCCGTCCCATCAGGCATTTGTCCACCCGCACCGTGGTCAGCGCCGGGACCGAGCTGGCCGCCCAGAAAATGTCGTCGAAGCCGATGACCGAGACATCCTGGGGCACGCGGTAGCGCGCGTCGGTCTGCAGGGCCACGAGCAGCCCGACGGCCATTTCGTCGTTCAGGCAGAAAATTCCGGTGGGCATGTCCTTGCCGCGGAGAAGTTGCTCTCCGGCGCGCATGCCCGACTCGCGGCTGAAGTCGCCGTGGATCCGGCGGATGCTGCCGGCGGGGATGCCGCGCGAGGTCCAATAGTCGATCGCGGCCTGCTCCCGCTCGCGGCTGGCCACTTGCTTGTCCCCGGTCACGATGGCCAAACGGCGGTGGCCCATCTCGTAAAGGTGCTCGGCGGCCACCCGCGCTCCCGCCGCGTTGTCGAAACAAATGACGTCGGCGTTCCCGTATCCTTCCGGAGCATCGGCCACCACGGCGGGAGGGCCCTGGCGGATGAGGTGGCCGAGGATCGGCTGGGCGATCGGACCGAGGTAGATGACCGCGTCGACGTGCGCCTGCTGGACAAGCCGGATGTAATCCTCCTCTTTGCGCAATTCGCCCGCGGGCAGAATGACCAGCGCGGCATGCTGGCGACTCAGTTCGGTCTGGATGCCGGCGAGGATTTCCAAGTGGTAGGGGCCGAGCGATTCCTTGCGCAGGACGTGGCCGACAATCCCCACGCTGGTCATGGTGGCGCGGACGCGGCGGTTCTCGCGGACCGAGGGATCGGCCACGAAGGTGCCCTGGGCCGGCACGCTGTAAATGAGGCCTTCGGCCCGCAGTTCGGCCAGCGCCTTGCGCACCGTGATCTTGTTCACATCATGGCGCTTGGCCAACTCGTCCATGGAGGGCAGACGCCCGAGCGGGGCAATCTTGCCTTCTTCGATCTCCTTGCGGATGCGTTCGGAAATTTGACGGTAAAGGTATTGGGCGCGGGATTTGCCGCGCTGCAAAGCGTGCGAAGACATCTGAAGGACAATAGAAAGCAAGCCGGCGCCGGAGGCAACCCCGCAGTGCGGCCGGTCTTACTCGGAGAGAAACGGGAGGTTCGCCGTGCTCGCCCCGCCTTGGCCGTCGCGCACTACGAGGAAAAGCCGGTAAGCTCCCGCGGGAGGCAAGGTCACCGTGCATTGGGGGCCGCGGCCGGAACCAACCGCTTCGGGAAACGAAGGCGGCACGCTCTCGGCATCGCCGCCGTATTTGATCTCCGTGCTCTCCGCCAAGACGGTCCACTCGTAGGTCAGCTCGTCGTCGTCGCGGTCGGAGACCACGGCCACGGCCTCGAGACGCGTGCCCGCCTTGGCGCGGTCCGCCCCGTTGTCGAAACGGAACGATTCGATTTTCGGGCTGCGGTTGGCCGGCCACTCGCCGGTCCATTGCCGGACGGCGGCATCGACGGAGGGAAGTTTTTCCCCGCCGGGTAGAAGCATGCCATACCAAGTGGGGGTGGTTTCCTGCTTGTTGCCCCAGAGGAAGGCGTAGGAACCGAGGCACAGGCCTTCTTTGTTTTCCATCGCGCTCTGCAGGGTGGCGTAATACTGCGCGGCTTTTTCGTTGGCATTGGGCTCGAGGGGGGCGCCCCAGGTTGTCTTGGCGACCTCCCAGTGCCCGGCCGGACCATACTCGGTGATGACAAAAGGTTTTTTCCATCCCAGCCCCCGAAGTCTCAGCCCTGTCCCGGCGGCGCCGCTGTAGGCGTTGATCCCGAGAATGTCGATCGAGGGGTAATGCTCCATGATCTCGCGCACCTTGTTCTCGTCCGCCCCCGCGATGACCGTCATGACCGGATGGTCCGGATCCTCCTCTTTGACGATCTTGGCCAGTTCCTCCAGCTCTTTCCACACGCGGACCGCTTCCGGGCGGCCGGGAAAAATTTCCATCTCGTTGCCCAGTCCCCAGACGAGGAGGTTCGGATGGTCTTTGTAGCGGCGCACCGCCTCGCGCACTTTCCGCCGCTGTTCCTGCACCATCTCGGGGTCGAGGTAGGAAAATCCGTGGCGCTCGTGCACCAGCCACAGGCCGGCGCAGAAGGTGAGGCCGAGTTCCTCAATCTGGGCCAGATTCGTTTTTCCCGAAGAGTCAGTTTCCTCCAACTGCTGGATGCCCCAGAAACGCACCGAGTTGGCCCCGAGCTTCTTGGCCAGAGCGAGGGGACCCGAACCGCCGACCCCGAGAATGCGGTAGGGTTCCCCGTTGCGCAGCAGTTCCCACCCTTGGTCGGACGACGGACGCAACTCAACCTTCGAGCCGGCCGCCATGCTGTCAAAGATGAAGCCTGCACTGAGAAGAACCGCGGCGATGGTCCGCTTGACCCAACCTAGATGGCACATACACTACTTTTTCATGCCGGCAACCTGCTCGTCGAACCTTAAGTGCTTCGGCGCGGCGCTCGTCCTCCTCGCGGGGGCGGTCGCGGCATCGGCCCAAGACCGCGCCCCGGGGCAGGATGCGGCCCCGGCACCCAGTGCGGGCCCGAGTCCGGCGGCGGCGGAGAGCTCCGTTGCCTTGGTCAGCGAGGCGTGGGCGGCCTTCGAACGCAAGGATTACCCCGCGGCGCGCGCCGCTATCGCGCGCTGCCAATCGCTTTACGGGGCGCAGGCCGCGGAGATGCAAGGCAAGCTCACGGCCTTGCCGGACAAGGAAAACGCCCACGGACAATGGGCCCTCAACGACGTGGGGACCTGCACCTTCGTCCTCGGCCGGGTCGCCGAGGCGGAGGGCAAAAAGGACGAGGCCATGGCGGCCTACCGCATGGTGGTGGACCAATATTCTTTTTCCCAGTGTTGGGACCAGCAGGGCTGGTTCTGGCAACCCGCCGTGGCATCCCAAGAGCGGATCGCCGCCATCACGCTGGACGCGGAATAAACGCCGCTTCGTCCGGCGGTCTCAAAGCGCGGGGCGGATGACCATTTTCGACTGTCGCGCGGCAGTCCGGGATCGAGGAAGGCTATCCGGGGAACGTCGATCTGACGGTGTCTTGCCGATGAGCTGAACGGAACGAGTTGATCATCGAGTCAGAAGCGCAGGTTGACCAACCGACGAGGCGTGCTTGCAGTTTTACCCTAGCCCCCGCGCCCGAGGAAACTCGCGCCCTGCGCGGCGACGAGTTGGCGGATGGTGCGGAAGGCGCCGGTCAGCGAGGGTTGGGTCGAGCGCTGGGGCTCCCGCAGCCCGCGCAGCAAAAACAACCCGGCAAGAATCGCGGTGGATTTGACCACGAAGCCCACGCGGTAGACGGTGATCCCCGCGCCGGCGGCAAGAAAGTGGGTCAGCAGCAAGCCGGCGAGGATGGGCGCGATGGCGGCAGCCAGCGAGGTGAGGGCGAGATGAAGACTGACCCCGGTGACTTTGGCGGAGGCGGGGACGAGCTTGAGCAGGAAATTGAAGCTGGCCGCGAAGTAGGCCACGCTGACAAATCCGCCGGCCAGCCACATCGGGTAGAGCAACCAGACGTTGTCCCGGTCGAGGATCGCCCAGAGGTAGTTGACCAGCTCCCAGAGGACCAAGCCGATGACCAGCACGGGCAGGCATCCGTGTTTGTCGACCTCGTTGCCCCACAACCACCATCCGAAAATGCCCGAGCCCGTGGCCAGGATGACCAGAATGGTGAAGGTGCCCGGCGCGATCCCCAGTTCCTCGAAGCTGAAGACGGGCACGAATGGTCCGGCGAAGCTCATCCAGAAACTGGTCCACGCCGCGAAGACAATGAAGCGCACCAGCCCGGGCGCGGCGAGGTTCTGCCGCAGTTGTTCGAACCAACCTTGGCCGACCACATCGAGATGCTCCGCGTTGGTGCGGATGCCATGCTGCCAGATCAGGCTGCCGTAACGGGCGACCACGGAAACGATGATGAGCACCTGGTAGGGCCAGAGGGCGGTCTGGTCGGACTCGAACAGGACCAAGGCGAGCAGGAGGAAAACCACCGTCCCGACGTTGAGCCAGCGATTGCGCGAGCCGAAGTATTTGCCCCGCAATTTCGACGGGACCCAGGCGCGCACCCACGAGGTCCAGCCGACCCCGAGAAAAGCCTGGCTCAGGCTGGCCACCACGAAAAAGACGATGAAGAGACGCGCCACGCCGGCCGCATCATCGGTCGGCAGATAAGGCAGGACCGCGGCCAGCATGGTCCACATCCCGATGTTGAGCCAGCCCATGCCGAGGGCGAGATCCTTGGGGGTGAGAAAGCGCGCCAGCCACGGGAGCAGGAAAATTTGCGCCGCGTTGCTCCACATGGGAAGCGACACGAGCAGCCCGTAGGTCGCTTTGCCGAGGCCGTAATATTGGGTGAGCAGGGCGGCCATGACGAAGTTGCCCGGCAGCGAGAGGAAATTCCACGGCATGGCGAGGATGCCCTCGCCGGTGCCGATCAACAAATTCCTCCGGCTCGATGCGTCGCTTTCCTTCAAGATGACTCCGCATTAACCAAGACTCTTTTCCGCGTAAAGCGGACATTTCATGAATCCCACCCCCGCCGTCCTCGATCATTGGGAATTCGGCCGTGATGGCCGCCGCGGGAAACGTCGGTGCTCATCGCGCGCGGACAGCTCCTACAACGTGCCGCAACCGTCCCCGGCGACGAATTCCGGCCCAAGCATTTCTCCCGCCGCGAGACCCGAGAGCCAGGCACCTTCGATCTTGCCGCCGGCGAAGCATTCCCCGGCCAAGACAAGAGGAGCGGGGGCGTGGAAGGAGAGCGCATGTCCGCCGTCGCGCGGCGCCTCGGCCTGCGCGTAGCGCCAGCGTTGGAGGAAAACCGCCTCCGGATCCCGCAATTCGGTTCCGGAAATCTCCGCGGCGCGGCCGAGGAGTGTCGTGATCACGCCCGGCTCGGCGGCTTCGTAGTGCTCGCGGCTGAATTCCGGCGAGGCGTGGACGACCATGATGCTGGTGCCGGGATGGAGTTCCGGACGTTTCGAGGTGTCGTGACCGATCCAGGAAACCGTGGCCTCATCCGACTGGATGCCCCGCCATGCAATGTCGCGACGGGGAAAACGCGCGGCCACGGCGAGACACGGTGCCATCGTGATGCCGCGGAGCAAGGCGGCGGCTTCCGGCGCCGCGGACTCGAGCAAGACCGCGCCTTGGGTCGGCGGGCAGGTGACCAAGAGATGGCGCGCCCGGAACTCGCGACCGTCTTCGACCTCGAGAGTCCACACGCCGTGCTGGCCAAGAATGGCCGTGACCTTGGCTTGGCGTTCGATCTGCGCGTTGCCTTCCGCGGCAAGATCGCGCCCGAGCGCCGACATGCCCTCGCCGCAGGCATGGCGAGGATGGTTGTCGCCTTGCGGCGGAAAGAGCTTTCCACCGCGGTATCGGTGGAACCCGCGCGCCCATTCATGGCAGACGCCCCGTGCCGACCAATCGTCGACCTGTTTTTTGAAGGCCTCCGAACGCGCCGTGAAAAACTGCGCGCCGTGATCGACGGGCAAACCGTCCCAGCGCCGCGTGGCCGCGCGTCCGCCCGGGCCGCGGCTTTTTTCCAGCACAACGGCCGCGCGTCCGGCGCGGCGCAGAACACCCGCCGCGGTCAAGCCCGCCACTCCGGCGCCGAGGATGACGGTGTCATGAATCATGTCCGGGCGCGCACAGGCAGACTTTATCAAACACCCAAGGTTCCGACGAGATCGCCTTTCGCGCCGGCAGCACGTTGCGCTCTGCCTAGGGTCTCACGGTAGGGCCAGCAATTGGGGCTGCAGCCGTGCTTTCCCGCACCGCTGCGGAACAATCCGGCGAGGTGTTTCACTTGGACTGAAAGGTGCTGCTGCCGTCAATTCCTCCCTCGATAAAGCAAAGAGGGATGATCAGGATTGCAATTTCGGAGCGACGCTCCGGGTACCCAAGAATGCCCGCGGGACCGGAGGCCGGGGCCGGAGTGCCGCGGCCTCGAGGAGTGTGACCATCGGTGCGTCGCCGCCCGCTCTAGAGCGTTTTCGATTCAAGTGTCGACGCTGCAAGTCGGCGGCTTTTTTCGTGGCATCGGCATCCTGCCGATGGTGGCTGTTCGTCACGGGCAGGATGCCGGTGCCACTTTTTTGCGCAACGCCGGATTTGGTTGTAAAGAGTCGAACCACAAACGCTCTAGCCGCGAAACTTGTATTCCGCGGCGGCTTTGTCGCCGTGCCGTGACATTATCCCGGCCTCCACGCCGTCCCTGAGGTCGCGGCTCGCGGTGGCGGTGGAGATGGTCTTATGGAGTTTCATGTAGTCTTTGCGCGAGAACCGCGCCTTGCCGAAACCGACCTTGGCCCGTTCCAGCCGGGTTTGCCTCGTGGAGCGTTCCGGGCGGATGGCCTCGACCAAGTCATCCAGCGCCTGATGAACCATCTCCAGCGAGAATTCGATGAAAGCCGTCGAATCGCCAGTCCGGTCCGAAGTCCCGAGCACTCTGTAGTATCGGCGTTGGTGTTCTTTGATCAGCGATTCGACCGGCGTGAACTCGAAGATCGGATGGTAATGCGCCAGCAGCAAACTGGGCCAAAACCGCCCGATCCGGCCATTGCCGTCCTCGAAGGGATGAATGAACTCCAGCTCGTAATGGCAGACGGCACTCTTGATCAGGGCATGGCTGTTGTCGGTCCGCAAAAATCCGAGAAGATTCTCCACGAGATGCGGCACGCGGTCCGCCGGAGGCGCGATGTGGGACCCTCGTGAGCCTTGGAGGATGCCGACGTGGCCCGTGCGCCACCGGCCCGCCAACGGCAACAGGCCCTCCATCATGAGGCGGTGCGCCTTGAGTAGGGAACGGGAGGACCATGGCTTGAATTCGCTCATCCGCCGGTAGACCTCGACCGCGTTCAGGACCTCCCTGATTTCGTTTTTCCGGCCGATGACCTTCCGCCCCTCGAGCAGGGCGGTGACTTGGTCAAGGCTCAGGGTGTTGCCCTCGATCGCGAGGCTGCCTTGGACGGTGCGGACCCGGTTCGACTTCCTGAGGT
>JBBECM010000010.1:0-46448 GCA_040881855.1 Chthoniobacterales bacterium
TCTCGACGGCGACCCAGCCATCATGCGCCAGAGGCGAAACGGTAGGATTCCGGAGTGCGGGCAGGTCCTCAAGCAAATTCTCCAAACTGGCCTGCGGGAGGTTCATTTTGAGACCGACCATGTCGCGGGCGGCCAAGGCGCCCTGGAGCAGGAGGACAACGCGGTCCATCTTGCCGCGCTTCCATTCGTCCGAGTAGGCCGCACGGTTGGCGATGAAGACCGGGTAGGACTCCATGATCGTCTCGACAATGCGGAGCTTGTTGGCGCGCAGCGAGGAACCGGTCTCGGTGATGTCCACGATGGCATCGACCAGATCAGGCACTTTGACCTCGGTGGCGCCCCAGCTGAACTCGACTTCGGCCTCGACCCCGCGGCGGCGGAAAAATTCCCTGGTCAGCCCGACTGCCTCGGTGGCCACGCGTTTGCCGGCCAGGTCCTCGACGGATTTGACCGGCGAATCTTCCGGAACGACAACGACCCAACGGGTCGGCGCGGCCGTTGCTTTGCTGTAGGGAAGGTCGCACAACGAGGCGACATCGGATGCATTTTCGGCCACCCAATCGCGGCCGGTGATGCCGCAATCGAGAAACCCCTGCTCGACATAGCGGCTGATTTCTTGGGCGCGCAGCAGGCGGATGACCAACTCGGGATCGTCGACCGACGGGCGGTAGGAACGCGTGGCCCCGGAGACAGAGAAACCGGCCTTGCCGAAGAGGGCCAAGGTTTGCTCCATCAGGCTGCCGGAAGGCAGGCCGATTCTGAGGGTGGATTCGCTCATGAAAAAAGAAAATTGAAACTAGAAGAGCGCGGACCACGGTCAAGATTTAACCCCGGGGGGCCCGCCTGCCGCTCAACGCCAACTCCATTCGTATCCGACGGCTCCCCCGTCCGAAAATGCCCCCTCTCCCGGCTCGCCGGTCGCCGCCTCGCCCGTGTTCCAACCGAACAACCCGCGGATGCTGCCCAGCTCTAGCCACGACGGCTCCGCGGTCAACTTGCCCTCGGGAGTAGCAGGCGCATCCTGTTCCCGCGGCACCGGGGAAACCCCGGTGTTGAGCAAGAGCACGATTTGCTCGGAGGTCAGCGCGGGGACGGACGAGAGAAGGAGTTGCCCTTGGGCGGGGAACCCATGGATGCCCGCGCGAATGTCATAAAGACCGGCGGCACCGTCACCCGCGAGGTCGAGCAAGGGATTCCAAGGTTTTTCGCGCGTAAAATGTGCGCGCCCGGATGCGACCAGCGTGGCGCCGGACGGCCAGCCCAGCTGCAGCTTGTCCGCACGGACCGTGCCGAGCAACAAGGGCTCGCCCACCGTGCCCTGGAGATAAAGGTCCGGCACGAGCAAGCCGTTTTCCGCCGAGGGCCCCGCAGGAAGGGCGGCGGAGGCGGATAACTTCAGATCCAGATTCCAAGCCGCGAAAGGTCCTGCGGATTTC
The DNA here is from genome assembly GCA_040881855.1 of Chthoniobacterales bacterium. Classification (GTDB taxonomy): domain Bacteria; phylum Verrucomicrobiota; class Verrucomicrobiia; order Chthoniobacterales; family JACTMZ01; genus JACTMZ01. The sequence goes on from JBBECM010000010.1 coordinate 1,437, forward strand.
GGCTTGGCGGACGGCTCGGGCGGCATGGCGGCGTCAACCAAGCGGGGCGTAAGAGTCAGCCCGCGGAGCACGGCGCTGCCGTCGAGGCCGAGCGTCCCCTTGATATCGCCCGCCTCTTTCGAGCCGCGCGCCTCGAAATCGGGCGAAACTTTCAGGCGCAGGTTTCGGTCCGCGTAAAGCGAGAGATCCCCGCCCCGCATCCGGGCTTCCCAGCGGGGCGCGCCCCGATCGGCGAAGACCAGCTTGCCGGCAAGACCGAAGGTTCCCTCGCCCATGCGTCCGCGCGTCTCCTCCAAGACTGCTTCGCCCGGGCGGAAAGCGAGGGTCGCTTGCCCATCCTCCACCGGCAGCCATGAGCCCGGGAAGGTGATGCGTCCGTTGCTCCATCCGAGGGAACCTTCGGGCTGCGGTGCGGACATCGTGCCGGCCACCCGGACCTTGCCCTGCAGGGTGCCGCGGTCGACGGTTGCCCCCGCGAAGCCGGGCGTGAAACGCGCCAGATCGGCGGACGGAATGTCGAGAAGCACCGACCACGGCGCGGTCGGATCGAACAGCGTCCAGCCGCCGTCCGCTTTCGCGCCGATGAGCGGGAGTTCGGCTTGAACCGTGATTTCCTCCGCGCCGGAGGGTTGCAAACGGGCACCGACCGAGGCTCGGCCGTCTTTGACCTTCCATTCGACGGAGGCGAGGGCATCGGGAATCTGCCACGAGGGGAAAGAGGCGCGCAGTCCCGCGACGGAAAGCCGCCCGTCGATCGCGGCGTTCTCCCACGGACCGCTCGCGTCGAGGCTCAGGTCCGCCTTCCCGCGCAGCGTGGTTTCCTGTCCGAACAATTCGACCAGCGAGGCGAGATCAAGATCATCCGAGCGCACGAAGGCGGAGACTTCGCCGCCTTTCACCAGGGTTTGGGCCCAGGATTGGCGGGAGAGCACAGCGTCGAGCGAGAGGGGGAGAAACAGTTCGCCGCGGAGCAGGCGGCTGCGGCCGCTGAACATCTGGATATCCTGCACGGCGAGCCCTTCGGCGCCGAAGTAGGCCGAGGACGACAACGAGAGCGGGCCGCGATCGAGGAGGAAACGGCTGACATAAATGTTGCCCGGCGCATAGCTGGCCGAGAGCTTGCCGTTGACCGGCACCGGGTTGAGATCGCCGGTGAAACGCACCAGCTCGAGCGAGGCCACGCCGGAGTGCGCCGAAACCGCGCCGTCGCCGTCCCAAAAAAGCAGCACCCCGCCCTCGCGCGCCCAGTCCGGCGCGAACCGGCCGAGCGGTTCGAGGTAGCGCGACAACTCGCGGACCCGGAGTTCGAGCCGCCCTTGGTAGTGCAAGGACTCGCCCAGGGTGAGCTGTCCGCCCCCGCGCGCGAAATCCGGCCCGCTTTGCGCGTCGAGCCCGGTCAGCTTGAGGTCGCGTCCCTCCAGCTTGAGGTCGGCCTGCAGCGAACTGGCCGGGATGCCCCGCGCCCGCAGATCCCAGCCCCGCACCTTGAGCCAGCCCTCGCCGTCGGCCGCCCGGCCCGTTCCCCGGCCCTCGACGCGCAGGCCGCCGGACAACTCGTTCCAAGGCGCGCCGAAAAGACCGGCAAGCGCGCGCAGGTTGCCGACCTCGGCATCGACTTCGAAATCGAACGGTGCCCCGCGCCAGTCCGCGGACCGCGAGGGCACGGCCAGCGTGCCGCGCAACTTCACTTCATTCGCTTTTTGCCGCAGCAGGCATTCGCTGAGCCGCAGGCGACGTCCGGCCAAGCTCAACCCGGCGGTCAGTTCCTCCACCGCATTCTTGCGCCAGGCAAAATCCTTGGCCTCGAGCCGCAGCGAAATCTGCGCCGAGAGCGGCTGCGCCGGATCGCCGTTGAAAGTCAGCTTGGCCAAGTCCACGGTGCCCGCCATGTCGCCCTCGAGTCCGGCAAATTCGGCGGCGCCGGCCAGCGAGACATTCAACGCGTTGAGCGCGGCCTTGGTTGCCGCACCGCCGCCGGAAAGATCCGCGTAAACATAGCCGCCCGCGGCGCGGGCCTCGAGGGTGAGCGCGGCAGGACCGGAGAGCACCACGGAGAGCGAATCGATGACGACGTTTTCGGCCAGCGCGAGATCGGCGAAGTAAGCCACGCCGTCCCGCCAGGCGGTCACGGCGCGGAGACCGGTGAACTTTTTCCCGATCCGCCCCGCCTGTCCGGCAGCCTCGCGCACCCGCAGCGAACCGGTGCGGTCCGCCATGAGCGAAAGGTCCAAGCCGCGAAAATCGACCGACCAGCCGGGACCGGTGAAAAGCAGGTTGCCGTCGTGCACTTCCACCACCTGCGGCCACGTGGCCCGGGCGGTTGGCGCGACGGGCAAAGCAGGTGGTGCCACCGGTTCCGCAGGCACCTCGGCCGGGGCGATCACGCCCGAGAGTCCGCGCACCGCCAGGCGGCGAATCCAAGTCGCGGGCGCCCATCCCCACTCTCGCGCGCGGGCCCAATCCAACTCGGCAACGGCCGCCTGCAACCGCGTGCCTCCGGGGCGCGAAACCTCGATGCCGGTCAGGCGGATCGGAGCCATCAGGTCGGCCCGGACTTCGCCGAGTGTGACGGTGTAGCCCGCGCGTTGTGCGGCCCAAGGCACCGCCCAGCGCACCAGCTGGGAAAGAACCGCCCCGTGCAACAGCCAGGCAGAGCCAAGGAGAGCGATAAGAACGCCCCACAAAAGGAAGCGGCGGCGGAAAGAAAGCTGGGTCTCGCGGTTCATAACGCGGCGGGCGCGGCCCGAAGTGATACCCCTAAAAAGTTGCAGCCCTCCTCACCGAATGGCAAGAAGGGCTGCTGTTCCCCCCAGAACAATCTTTACTAAAGATGTAAGCAAAATAACACGCGCACGGCATGACGCAAGGGAAAAAATAAAGATTTTTTTCATGGCGCATTTAATTTGGATTAATATGCTGAACACCAATAGTTTACGAAATGTAAGAATTTTGTGACATTCAGGAAATCGGTGAAATTATTTCACCAGCAGCATCCGAATCCCTACCACGATCATCAAGATTGCGAAAGTGCGGGTGAGCGCATCGTTGGAAAGGTGCTTGAGCAGATCGGTGGCCAACCACGTGGTGACCACGGCCCCGAGCATGACGGGCAGGACCACCTGCCATTTGACGAGTGAAACCGCGGAATACTTGGCGGTGGCCACGAGCGAGACGGCGATAATGACCGCGAGCGAGGTGGCGATGGCGGACTTCTGGTCCAGCGCGAGGAGAAAAACAAAAGCCGGGACCATGATCAGTCCGCCACCAACGCCGCAGAGCGCGGCCAGCACGCCGGTCACCGCGCCGATGCCGACCCCGAGAAGAAATTGCGCGAGGGTCATGATGCCGGCGCCTCCTCCTCGAGCCATTCCATGCGGTGGGCCAGCATGCGGTCGCTGTCGAACTCGAAGTAGCCGCGAAAACTCCGTCCCGCGAGGGCGCCGGGCAACCAATGGCGGTCGTCCGCCCACATTTTCTCGAAAGGTATCTCGTCCTGCCGCACCCAGAGCGGCACGGCCTCGGCGGTTTCGCAAGGCTCCCCGTCGCAGCCGTCGGCGACGAAGACCGTGCAGTGCAACGCGTAGCCGTCGGCGAACTGGAAATGCAGTTCGCCGCGTTGCCGCGGATCGCGCGGCGTGACGCAAAGTTCTTCCTGCACCTCGCGCACCGCGGACTCGAGAGCCGTCTCTCCCGGCTCGAGACGTCCGCCCGGGCCGTTGATCTTGCCCGCGCCCAGGCCGCGCTTTTTGTGGATGAGGAGCACCTCGGCACCCCGCACCACAAAACAAAGGTTTGCCCGCTCGCGCGGCTCCCAAGCGGACCAGTCGGTCGTCATAAACGCGCCACTCCCGGACCTACTTGCTTCTTTCGCGGAGCGGGACGACGAGCACGGGACAGGTCGACCGCTTGAGCACGCCGGTGACGACGCTGCCGGTGAACAAATGATAAAGCGCGCCGTGGCCGTGCGAGCCCATGACCAGGAGACCGGCACCGTGCTCGGCGGCGGCGGACAGGATTTCGTCCGCGGGCAGCCCGAAGCGCACGGCCGAGTCGCAGGCCACGCCGCGCGCGCCGACCTGCTTGGCCAACTCCCCGAGCCGTTCGGCCTCGATGCGCTGCTCAGCCTCCAGATCCTGCCCGATGGGCAAGCGCATCATTTCGGGGTCGGTTTCGAAACCCGCCACCTCGGCCGCGGGTTCGATGACATGGAAAAGCACGAGCGATGCGCCCCGGAGGGCCGCCTCTTTTTCGGCCGCTTCGATCAAACGCCCCTGCGCATCGCTGAAATCAACCGGCACCAGCACCTTTTTCATGGGCTCATCATCCGCCTCCGGCCGCCCGCGGGCCAGCGAGAAATGGTGGGACTTCGTCCCATGGACACCCGCGGGCATTTGTGGCAGGGTCACTTTTCGGATATGCGCACCGCGCTCCTCATTTCTGCCCTCGCCCTCGCGGCCCATGCCGTCCGCGGCGAGAGCGAATCCCCGCCGGAAATCCTGCGCGACGATTTCGCCCGCGAGGAGCTCGGGGTCAACGAACTGACCGCGCCGTCCATCCAGCGCCTCTTCACCGAGCTGGAGGCCTTCAAGCCGGTGCCGGTCGACCTGATTGCCGCGACCGACTTCGACCGTACCTACAACAACCGCTTCCAGACCTCGCTCAATTTCGGTTCGCTCATCTGCGACGGGTTTTTCGCCGTGGTGGCCGAGCAGAAAGGCCTCATCCAGAATGTCGGCCGCGCCCTCCTGCGCCAGGCCAAGAGCCTCGCCGTGGGGCAGCGCCTCTCGACCCGCGCCGGCAGTCTCCTCGAACTCGGCACGCGGGGCGACTGGCCCGGACTCAAGCTCGAGCTGATCAAGACGCAGGCTGATGTCGAGGAAGCCATGATCGAACTGCGCGACGAGGAAATGGCGCACATGATCAGCCTCGGCGGATGGCTGCGTGGCTTCGAGATCGGCACCATGGTCACAGCCGACCACTACAGCCCGCAACGCGCCGCCGGGCTGATGAAACCCGACGTCATGGACTACTTCCTCGAACGGCTTTCCACGCTCAACCCGCGCCTGAAAAACACCGAACTGGCCACCGCCATCACCTCGCGGTTGCAAACCATCCGCAAAATCGCCGGCGACGCCGCCGACCGCGCACCGTCGAAATCCGAAGTCGAGCAGATGCGCGACCTAGCGGTCGAAATCAACACGATGATGTCCGCCCGCGTCGACCAAGAGGGCCAGATCGTGAAAAAAGACTAGCCCACCGGTCCCCCGCCATGCCGGCCGTTTTCCGTCCGCCCCCGCGCAGCCGCGCCCCGCAACTGCATGCCGCGGCGGAAAAGTTCTTCCGCGCCGCGTGGGAAGTGGCCCCGCAGGACGCGGCGGAACTCGGTCTGCGCGAATACCGCGGCCGCCTCGGGCCCAACGATCCGGCCGCGCACCGCCGCCGCATCCGCTTGCTCGAAGCAACGCTGCCGGCCGTCGAAGCACTCCCGCCGGGGGAAGGCGACGACTGGACCGACCGCCGCGCCTTCCTCGCTTACCTGCGCACCGCACTCTTCTTCCAGCGCGATCATCCCCGCTGGCAACTCGACCCGCAGACCCACAGCGGGACCGCAGTCAATGCCGTATTCCACCTGCTCGTGCGACACGCGGACAACCTGCGTCCCCTCACACCCGACATCCTCTCGCTGCTCGCGGACCTCCCCCGCTTTCTCGACGAGGGCCGCGCCAGCCTGCGACGGCCGGTGCCGCTGTGGACCAAGTTGGCCGTGCGCTCCAGCCGTCACGCCGCGACTTTTCTCGAACAAGCTTCCGGGCAGGTCGTGCCGCTCGCGAAGTCACCCACCCGGGCCCGTCGGCTTTTCGCCCGCGCGGCCGACGCTTTCCGCGCGTATGCGCGGAGCCTGGAGAAAATCCCGACCGGCCCGGCGAACGGTTTCGCGGTGGGCCGGGCGAATTTTGAGTTCCTCCTGCGCGAGCGCATGGGCACCGACGCGAGCGCGGCGGAGTTGCTGGCCGAGGGCCGGGGTCTCGTTGACACGGTCTCGGACGAACTCCGGCGCGAAGCGGCCAAATTCGGACGCCGTCCCGCGCACGAAATCCTCGAACGCCTGCGCAGCGAGTGGCAGCCGTCCGCCGGCGATCTTCTCGCCGAATACCGGGCGGTCACCGGCCGGATCAAAAAGCACCTCGCCACGGCAGGTCTGGTCAGCCTGCCCCGCGGCGAAAAATTGAAAGTCATACCCGTCCCCGACTTCCTGCGCGAACAATTCCCGACGGCCGCCTACGGCGCACCCGGACCGTTCGACCACGATCAGACGGGCCTTTTTTGGGTCAACGACCTCTCGCGACACGCCAAGACCGACGCGGACCGCCGTGCCGAGATCGCGCAGCATTTCGGGCTGGAACTCACCTGCGCCCACGAGGGTTATCCGGGGCATCATCTGCAATTCATCGTGCAGAACCGTCACCCGAGCCGCCTGCGCCGGATGTTCTCGCACGCCATTTTTTACGAAGGCTGGACGCTCTGGTGCGAACAGCTCTGCATCGACCGCAAGATTTACCGCGCCCCGCACGCCCGGCTCATCCAGTTGCACGACGCTCTCTGGCGCGCCCACCGCATCCTGGTCGACATCGGGCTGCACACCGGCGGTCTGAGCCATGCCGCGGCGACCAGGCACCTCATGGAGCACGTCGGGTTCACCAGAGCCCGCGCGGCCGCCGATGTGAATTGGTATACCGCCGCGCCGACCGTGCCGATGAGCTACCTGCTCGGACGCGAGAAAGTGAAGAACCTCCACGCAGTGCACCGCGGGTCATTGCGTCAATTCAACGACCGGCTTCTTTCGCACGGCGCGGTGCCGTTCAATTGGTTCGGCTCGGCGCGTCCGTAGCGGCAATCACGCCGCCGGGAAACAATTCAGATAGGTGTAGCCTTCGAGCGCCTTCTCGTAGTCGTCGAGCAGGCGCATGGCCTCGTTCGGCTTGAGCCGGTCTTCTTTGATCGCCGCATCGACCTGCACTTTCATCCGCCGCGCCAGCTCGCTTTTTTCCCACTGCGTGAGCGCGAGGACGGTGCCGATGGTGTTGCCGCCGATGATCTCCTCGACGTAGTAGCCGCGCTCCTCGTCCTCATCGAGGAAGATGTGCATCTCGTTGACCCGCCCGAAAAGGTTGTGCATGTCGCCCATGATGTCCTGATAGGCCCCGGCGAGGAAAAATCCGATGTAGTAGGGCCGGCCCTCCTCCGCGCGGTGCAGCGGGAGCGTCGGCTTGACGTCCTGCAGGTCGATGAAGCGCGAAACCTTGCCGTCCGAATCGCACGTGATGTCGACCAGTGTGGCCTGCCGGTCGGGCGCCTCGCCGAGGCGGTGCAGGGGCATGACGGGGAACAACTGCCCCAGCGCCCAGTGGTCGAGCAGCGACTGGAAGACCGAAAAATTGCAGAGCACCTGGTCGCCGAGCGAGACCTCGAGATCCTTGACCTCCTCGGGCACGTAGCGCACGCCGCGGAAGAGTTCGACCACCTTGGCTGCGGTGCGCCAGTAGACGGTCTCGATCTTGGCCTTGGCCCGCAGGTCGAGCAGGCCGAGGGCGAACATCGAGTCGGCTTTTTCCCGGATCTCTTGGGCGTCATGCAGGCTCTCCAGCCGGTGCTTGCTGCCCAGCTTGCCGTAAATCTCGAGGATGTCCTGCACGACCGCAGGGTCGCCCTCCTCCGCCGTGACCTCCGGGCCGCGGGAAACTTTCTCGATGGACCCGAAAGCCTCGACGATGAGCACCGAATGGTGCGCGGCAATGGCGCGTCCGCTCTCGCTGACCAGGATCGGGTGCGCCGTTTTTTCCTCGTCGCAGACTTCCTGCACGGCGGCGACCACGTCGCGCGCGTATTCGTGCAGGGTGTAGTTGACCGAGCTGTCGAAGGTCGTGCGCGAGCCGTCGTAGTCGATGCCCAGCCCGCCGCCCACGTCGAGGTAGCCGAGATCGTGTCCCAGATTCTGCAGCTTGGCGTAGAAGCGCGCGGCCTCGCGCACCGCGCGCTTGATCGTGCCGATGTCGGTGATCTGCGAGCCGACGTGGAAATGGACCAGCTTGAGGCAGTGCGCCATGCCCTCGCGCTTGAGCAGGTCGCTGGCCTGGACCAGCTCCGCGGTGGACAAACCGAACTTGGCGTCCTCGCCGCCGCTGGTGGCCCACTTGCCCGAGCCCTTGGTCGCCAGCCGCACGCGCGCGCCGATCCACGGCTCGACGCCGACTTGCTTGGCGATGGACAGGACCTGCGCCAGTTCCTCGATTTTTTCCACGACCATGACGAGACGCTTGCCCAGTTTGCGGCCGAGCATGGCGATGCGGATGTAATCGGCGTCCTTGTAGCCGTTGCAAATGATGAGGCTCTCGGGGTCGGCATGGACGGACAGCGCGGCGAGAAGCTCGGGCTTGCTGCCGGCCTCGAGGCCGAAATGGAACGGCGCGCCGGCCTCGACGATTTCCTCCACGACCTCGCGCAGCTGGTTGACCTTGATCGGAAAGACGCCACGGTAAACGTTGCCGTAACCGGCACCTTTGATCGCCTCGGCGAAAGCCTCGTTGACCGTCTGGACCCGGTGGCGCAGCAGATCCTGGAAGCGCAGGGTGATGGGGAAGGACAGGCCGCGTTCCCGGGCTTCGGCGACGAGGTCCATCGTGTCGATCTCGCGCCGCGGCACGCCGTCGGGACGCACGCAGACGTGGCCGCGACCGTTGATCGAGAAGTAGGGCGAGCCCCAACGTTCCACATTGTAGAGCGCGAGCGCCGAAGAGATGTCCCAGTCTTGCATTTCGCTGTGCGCGCTAATAGGGCCATCCGCCGCCGCGTGCAAACGGAATCCGCGGGAATTTTGCTTTGGCCGAAAACCCGGGGCGCGGGCAGACTCGTGCCATGTCCGCCGCGCAGCTGCCCCGCATCGAGCACGAGGTGACCGTCATGTTCTACGACACCGACTGTGCCGCGGTCGTGCACAACCTTGCTTACCTGCGATTCATCGAGGAGGCGCGGACCATCATGGCCGAAAAAATGGGCATGCCCCTGCGGCAGATGGTCGAGACCGGGCTCTATCCCGTCGTCCTGCGCACGGAGATCGATTACCGCTCGCCCGGAAAAGTCGGCGAGCGCCTCCTGGTCCGCGGCGGGGTGAGCGAACTGGCCCGCGTGCGGTTCCGTGTCGAATTTGAAATCGTCCGTCCCGAGGATGGCACGCTGCTCGTTACTTGCCGCCAATCGCTCGCCCTCATCCGCATGCCCGGCGCCAAAGCGGAGCGATTGCCGCAGGAGTGGTTCGAGTAGCAGCGGAGGTCAGGCCCCGGCCTTCAACGACCGCGCCACGGCCCCGAGGGCGAGGGCCAATTCTTCCCGCACGCCCGGCGCGAAGCCGCGCTTTTCGTGGAGCACGAGCAGTTGCAGCGCCTCGCACCGCAGCAAGCTCGCGCCGCCGACCTCGAGATGCAGCGTGATCCCCCGCGGTTCGCCCCAACCGGCTGCACGGGCCTCGACGGCGCGATCCAACGCACCCGAAGCCGACTCGAGCAACTCGCGTTGCCGCAGATCGAGCGGCATGGTCCATTCAGCCAGCACTTCGTGCCGCCGCGCCAGGAGGCAACCATCGATACCCGGCAGGCCGCAGCAAAGCCGCGGCACGTCCGCCGGCGTGATGGCCTCCTCGGTATGAAAAATTTCCTGCAGGACATGGTCCGAGCGCAAGCCGACAACCGACCAGGCCCGGTCCGCCCGCTCCAAGCGCGGCAACCCCGAAAGGACGCGCTCGCGCAGGCCGTCCGCCGGATCCGCGGTCCAAGCCGACGGCCAGACCTCGCCCTCCCAGAGCACATGCAACGGGTGTTTGCCCTTCGGAGGCAAAGCCAGCGCTTTTGACATGCCGCGAGCAAAACCGGTCCGCTTGGGCTTTGCAATCCGCCACTGCGGGGTAAATTCATCCCATGACCCGCTTCATCCTCCCCGTCCTGCTCGGCGCAGCCGTCGGTGCCGCCTTGGGCTATTTCGGACAATGCACGTCCGGCACCTGTCCGCTCACCGCCACCTGGTGGCGCGGCGCCCTTTTCGGGGCCTTATTCGGCGTAGTCATCGCATGGCCCTCCCCGCAACCGTGAAGACAGTCACCATCACCGAAGCCAAGAAGCATCTCGGCGCGCACTTGAAGGACGCGGTGGCCGGACAAAACATCGGCATCATCTGCGGCAACCGCATCGTGGCGCTGCGGCCGGTCGAAGTGACCTCGCTGGACCTCGAGGAAGCCGGCGATCCGGAGGTGACGGCCAAACTCACCGCCGAGCAGAAGGACCGCCTCTACGCCCAGCTGAAAAAAGACCGCAAACAAGCCAAGCGCCGGCGCAAGGAATTGCTCGGGACGGCGCCCGCTTGACCGCGACGGCCACGGGGTAAATACTGGACAAATGTCCAGCAAAGTCACCGCGCGTCAGCAGCAAGTCCTCGATTACATCGGCCGTCACCGTGAGCGGCACGGATTGCCACCGACCGTGCGCGAGATCCAGGCGCATTTCGGCTTCGCCAGCCCGAATGCCGCAGCCTCGCACTTGCGCGCCCTCGAACGCAAAAAACTCGTGCAACGCGGCCCCGGCGCAGCCCGAGCTTTGCAGGTCACCGGCGATGACCGCAAAGAAGTTTCCGCCATCCCCGTTTACGGCGACATCCCCGCCGGCTTTCCCGACACGCGCGAACAGCGTCCGGACGGCTGTATCTACGCCGACCTCGATTCGCTCGACGTCCGCCGCACGGCGCGGACCTTCGCCGTCCGGGTGCGCGGGGATTCCATGATCGGCGCGCACATCCTCGACGGCGACCTTGTCGTGCTCGAGTTGCGCGAACCCAACCACGGCAACATCGTGGCCGCGCTCATCGACGGCGAAACCACGCTCAAGCGCTACCTCGTCAAAAACCGCCGCCCGTTCCTCCGCGCGGAGAACCCGAAGTATCCCGACCTCATCCCCGCGCACGAACTGGTCATCCAGGGCGTGATGATCGCCCTCTTCCGCAAACCGAAGGACGCGGGGCGTCCGATCGAGCCGTAGCCTCGGTGCTTGCCAACCGGAGGCATCCGCTCTGAGATGCGCGGATGGAACGTTCTTTCGGTCGGACGGCGGACGGCTTGCGTCCGGTCACCTTCGAGCAAGGCATCGCGCCGCACGCCGCGGGGTCGGTGCTGGTCTCGTTCGGCAACACCAAGGTGGTCTGTGCGGCGACAATCGACGAGGCCGTGCCGCGGTGGATGCAGGTGCAGAAAGTGTCCGGCGGTTGGTTGACCGCGGAATATTCGATGCTGCCTTACGCCACCCTGGGCCGGAAACAGCGCGACATTTCGCGCGGCAAACTCGACGGACGGACCACCGAAATCCAGCGGCTCATCGGCCGCTCGCTGCGGGCCGTGGTCGATCTGGAAAAACTCGGACCGCGAACGTTGTGGGTGGATTGCGATGTGCTGCAGGCGGACGGCGGGACACGCACGGCCGCCATCACCGGGGCCTGCGTGGCGGTGGAGCTAGCCTTCCGGAAACTGATCGCGGAGGGAAAAATCAAAGAAACGGCCCTCAAAGAACGCGTGGCCGCGGTCAGCGTGGGCGTGGTCGGGGGAGAAGTCCTTCTCGATTTGGATTACATCGAGGATAAGGATGCGAGCGTGGACCTGAATCTGGTCATGACCCAAAGCGGGGAGTTTGTCGAAGTGCAGGGGTCCGGGGAAGAGGCCACCTTCGGCGAGGAGGCGCTTTTTGAGATGCTGCGGGTCGGGCGGGCCGGGATCGAAAGTTTGCTTGCCCTTCAAGAGGGCGCCCTTACTCTGTCCGGTTCTTAAGGACCGGATATGAAGAAGGCACTCATCACAGGAATCACCGGACAGGACGGCTCGTATCTGGCCGATCTCCTCGTGGCCAAGGGCTACGAGGTGCATGGCATCATCCGCCGGGCCAGCACGTTCAATACAGCCCGCATCGACCACCTTTATCAGGATCCGCACGTCAACGGGGTCCGGCTTTTTCTGCATTACGGCGACCTTTCGGATGCGGTGAATTTGACCAAGCTGCTTTACGAGTTGCAGCCCGACGAGGTTTACAATCTTGGGGCGCAGAGTCATGTGCGGGTCAGTTTCGATATTCCGGAATACACGGCGGATGTGACCGGCGTGGGGACGATCCGCATTCTCGAGGCCATCCGTGAGTCGGGCGTGAAACCGCGTTTTTACCAGGCTTCGAGCAGCGAGATGTATGGCAAGGTCCAGGAAGTGCCGCAGACGGAGAGGACGCCGTTCTGGCCGCGCAGTCCTTACGGGTGCGCCAAAATGTTCGGTTACTGGGCGACGGTGAATTATCGCGAGAGTTACGGACTCTTTGCCAGCAATGGCATTCTTTTCAACCACGAGAGCCCGCGCCGCGGAGAAACTTTCGTCACGCGCAAAATTTCCCGGGCGGTCGCGGCGATCAAGCTCGGGCTGCAAAAAGATCTCTACTTGGGCAACATGGACGCCAAACGCGACTGGGGTTACGCGCCCGAATACGTCGAGGGAATGTGGCGTATGTTACAGGTGGACCAGCCGGACGACTATGTGCTGGCCACGAACGAAACCCATACGGTCAAAGAGTTTGTGCAGGAAGCCTTCGGTCATGTCGGGCTGGATTGGGAGAAATACGTGAAGTATGACGCCCGTTACGAACGCCCGGCCGAAGTCGACCTGCTCATCGGCGATCCAGCCAAGGCGAAGAGCCAACTCGGCTGGGAACCGAAGGTCCGCTTCAAGGAGCTGGTCCAGCTCATGGTCGACGCCGACGTCGAAATGCTTGAAGGCAAGGGCCTCGTCCATCAACATCAAGGATAACCAACAGAAGAAACCGAATCGTATGTCTAGAGTTTGCAGTGTCACCGGAGCCAAGCCCAAGCGCGGCTCAATCATCCATCGCCGCGGTATGGCCAAGAAGAAGGGCGGCGTCGGCCGTCACGTCACGGCCAACACGCCCCGTTATTTTACCCCGAACCTCCAGGAAAAACGCATCTGGGTGCCCGAGCTCAAGCGGTTTATCAAAGTGAAGCTCACCGCCCGAGCCTTGAAGACAATCAACAAAAACGGGGCTTACGCCACTCTCAAGAAGGCCGGGGTTATCTGACCCTCTTGACTCCCACCCAAAACCCAAGAAAGGAAACAAACCATCATGACATTCAGCACAGTCAGCAAAAAAAGCGGTAAAACTTATTTCCTCCACGCGCGTCTCCAGAAGCTGCGCGGCGGACAGGAAGTCACCCTCTACTACTTCGCGGGACAACCCGGCGATGGCGCGATCGACGCGCTTCCCGCCGGCTATGAAGTCTCCGAGAACGAGCGCACCGGCCTCCCGCTGCTCAAGAAGAAGAGGTAAGGCGCGCCAAACGTCTTTGCGCAAAGCGGCCCGGCGTATGCAGGGCCGCTTTTTCTTTGCCGTTGCACCCGTGAAACACCCGCTGATCATCGGCGGCGGCCTGGTCGGGCTGGCCACCGCCTGGCAGTTGCTCCGCTCCGGCCGCGTTCCGTCGCTGACCCTCCTGGAAAAGGAGCCGCAGGTCGGCGCCCACCAGAGCACGCACAACAGCGGCGTCCTCCATGCGGGCCTCTACTACAAACCCGGCTCGCTCAAGGCGCGACTCGCCGTGGCAGGCATCCGCGAAATGACCGCCTACTGCCGCGAGAAAACCATCCCGCACGAAATCTGCGGCAAGGTCGTGGTGGCCGTCGATGAAAGCGAGGTCCCGCGCTTGCGCGAACTGGAAACCCGCGGACAGGCCAACGGACTGCGCGGACTGCGCCGGCTCGACCGCGATGGCTTGCGCGCCCTCGAGCCGCACGCGGCCGGTGTCGCCGCGCTCCACGTGCCGGAAGAGGGCATCGTCGATTACGCCGCCGTGTGCCGCGCCCTGCGCGACGACATCCTCGCCATGAACGGCTGCCTGATCACCATGGCGAAGGTGACGCGGCTGCACGAAACCTCCGGCGGCTGGACCGCCGAAACAGCGGCCGGCGAATTCCGCGGCGATTTTCTCGTCAACTGCGCCGGGCTGCACAGCGACCGCGTTTGCCGACTGGCCGGACTCGACCCGGCCGACCGCATTGTCCCGTTCCGCGGCGAATATTACCAATTACGCCCCGAGGCCGCGCACCTTGTCCGCCACCTCATCTACCCCGTCCCCGATCCGGAATTCCCTTTCCTCGGCGTCCATTTCACACGGCTCATCCACGGCGGCACCGAGGCGGGACCCAATGCCGTCCTCGCCTTCGGCCGCGAAGCCTACCGCAAGACGCAGTGGAACGCGTGCGACCTGGCCGATGCGGCCGGCTTCCCCGGTCTTTGGAAATTCCTCGCGCGCCATCCGCGCATGGCCTGGGACGAGAGCCTCCGCTCGCTGAGCAAAAAACTTTTCTGCCGCTCGCTGCAACGTCTTGTTCCCGAACTGCGCGAACCGGATCTGGCACCCGGCGGCGCCGGTGTTCGCGCGCAGGCCATTTCGCGCCATGGCGAATTGGTCCAGGATTTCCGCCTGGTGTCCGGCCCGCGTGCCCTCCATGTCGTCAACGCCCCCAGCCCGGCCGCCACCGCCTGCCTCGCCATCGGCCGTGAGATCATGCAACGCATTGCCGCGTGACGGCGGCCCGCCGAATCGCTAATTTAAACCGGTGCAAAAACTGATATTGTTCATCTTGCTGACCCTTCCTTGGACCACGGCGGGCGCCCAATCCATCGAGTTGCAGGACGGCACCACGGTCGAGGGGAAAATCCTCTCGGTCGGTCCCGATACCGTGCGCATCGAAGTGCAGACCAGCCCGACTATCCGCGAGGAAAAGTCTTATCCACGCGCCGAGGTTGCCAAGATCCGGCGGGCCGGACCGGACGACCTCGCCTTCGAGGACATCGCGGGCCTCACCGCGCCCGGCACGGCGGACGATCCGGCCGTTTATGACGTGCTGATCGAGCCCGTGCGGCTCTTCATGAAGAATTACGCCTACAGCAGACACATGCCGCAGGCCCGCCAAATGTCCGCGACCCTCGAGTCCGAACGCGCGCGCCTCGCGGCCGGTGAGGTCAAGGTCGACGGCGAGTGGATCCCCAAAGATGCCTCCCCGGCCGAGCGGACCGAAATCGGCGGACGGGTCCAGCTTTCCAAAATGAAAGCCACTCCCGATCCCGCTGCCGCACTGGCCGACTTCGAAGTGCTGGAAAAAAACCACCCGGCATCGTCCGCCTACCCGGAAGCCGTGCCGGTCGCTCTCGCCTCGATCGAAAAACTCCGCGCTTCCATCGTCCGGGCCAGCACCGACCTCGACCGCCGCACGCGCGAGCAGGAGGAGGGATTGAAATTGGCCAGCGAGGACCGCGGTCTCCAGATGGAAGCGGGCATCGCGCAGGATAAGGCCGCCGTGCAGGCCCAAATCGACCGCGTCAAGCAGAGCGGCGGCAAGTGGCTGCCCGTCCTGCCCGACGGGCCAGCGCTCGAGGAATTGTCCAGGCTTTCGGACAGCGAGAAGGCACGCTTGGAGAAAATCGACACGCAAAAAATGTCGGAGGCCGTCACCAAGGCCCGCACTGCCGGGGAGCAAATCGAGGCCGGCGATCTCGACGGGGCGAAAACCAGTTTGGACGAAGCGAAGGCGCTCTGGCCGCAGTATGGCCGGTTGGCCCCGCTGCAGGAATCGCTCAAAAAAGCGCAGGACGAAGCCGCCCGCCGGGCCAAAGAAGAAACCAAACCCGCCGCATCATGAACCGCACTGCCACCGTCAAACGCCGGACCCGCGAAACCGACATCGAGCTGACCTTCGCCGTCGACGGCAGCGGCCGCGCGCAAATCACCACCGGCGTAGGATTCTTCGACCACATGCTCGAACTGTTCGCCAAACACGGGCTCTTCGACCTGCAACTCACGGCCAAAGGCGACCTCAATGTCGAT
The DNA here is from genome assembly GCA_040881855.1 of Chthoniobacterales bacterium. GTDB lineage: Bacteria > Verrucomicrobiota > Verrucomicrobiia > Chthoniobacterales > JACTMZ01 > JACTMZ01. Next base: position 17,403 of record JBBECM010000010.1, read on the forward strand.
GCGCACCACACGGTGGAAGATGTCGGTCTTGCCCTCGGCCAAGCGCTGCGCGAATCACTCGGCGACAAAAAAGGGCTTTGCCGCTACGGGTGGTGTCTCCTGCCGATGGACGACGCCCTTGCCCGCATCGCCCTCGACTGCAGCGGCCGTCCCTACCTCGCTTACGAGGCCCCGGAGGAAGCGGGGTCGATCGGGGATTTCCCGTTTCAACTGATCGAGGAATTCCTGCGCGCCTTCAGCGTGCAGGGCGGACTCAACCTGCACGTCGCGCTGCTCGACGGACGCGACACGCACCACATGGCCGAGGCCGTCTTCAAAGGATTGGCCCGCGCCCTCGACCAGGCCACGCAAATCGACCCGCGCGTGCAGGGCGTGCCCAGCACCAAGGGACAGCTCTGACCCATGGCCGAACCGCCACGCGTGGCCATGATCGATTATGGCAGCGGCAACCTGCGCAGCGTGGAGAAAGCGCTGCAAAAGGCGGGGGCGCAGGTTGTCCGCTGCGACACACCGCAGGCGCTGGCCGGATGCGCCGCGGTCGTGCTGCCGGGCGTCGGTTCTTTCGGCGATTGCGCGCGGAGCCTTGAGGCACGCGGTCTGATCGCGCCGCTCCGCGCGTGGCTCGCCGCGGGGCGTCCTTACCTCGGCATCTGCCTCGGTTACCAGATTTTGTTCGAAGGGAGCGACGAGTCGCCGGATTCGGCGGGGCTCGGGCACTGGCGCGGACGCGTGGTGCGTTTCCCCGCGCAGCCCGGCCTCAAGGTCCCGCACATGGGATGGAACAGCCTGCAATGGCGGGCCGACGAGCCGCTCTTCGCGGGTGCGCCGGATCCGGCCTGCGTGTATTTCGTGCATTCTTACTTCCCCGTTCCGGCCGACGCCGGTCTGGTCACAGCCACCAGCCGGCACGGCGTGGAGTTTGCCGCCGCGGCCCGCGACGGACGCGTGCACGGGATGCAGTTCCATCCCGAGAAAAGCCAGGCCACCGGCCTGCGCATGCTGGAAAACTTCGTGCGCGAGTGCGCCGCTTGAAAATGCTGCTTTATCCCGCCATCGACTTGATGAACGGCCAGGCCGTGCGGTTGCGCCAAGGCCGGGCCGAGGACAAAACCGTCTACTCCGACGATCCCGCCGCCGTGGCCCGGGAATGGGCGGAGCGGGGCGGCGATTGGCTGCACATCGTCGACCTCGACGCGGCTTTCAGCGGCGAGCAGGCCAATCTGGAAATCGTCAAGCGCATCGCCGGGGAAATTGCCCTGCCCGTGCAATTGGGCGGCGGTTTGCGCGACGAGGCAGCCATCGAGCGCGCCTTGGCCGCGGGCGTTGCCCGGGTGGTCATCGGGACCCGCGCGGCCGAATCGCCCGACTTCATCGCGAGCGCCGTGGAGCGCTTTGGCGGGGACAAAATCGCGGTCGGCATCGACGCCCGCGACGGGATGGTCGCGGTGAAGGGATGGACTCTCACCACGGGCCTCAGCGCCCTTGATCTGGCCCGAGGCGCGGCCGCGGCGGGCGCGGCGGCCATCATCTACACCGACATCACCACGGATGGCATGCTGCAGGGTCCGAATCTGGCGGCCACCGCCGAAGTCGTCCGTGCGGTGCCAATCGGAGTGATCGCCAGCGGCGGGGTCTCTTCGGCCGCCGATCTGGTGAAACTCGAACAGATCGGAGGCCTCGCCGGTGCGATCATCGGGCGCGCGCTCTTCGACGGCCGTATCCAAGGCCAACTTCGGGAGGCCATGCGGGCGGCCGACGGGGCTGCGGATTGAGATTGGCCTTGCGATCCGTGGTGAAGTCTGTTCCTGTTTGGCCCATGAGATTCCGCCTTCCGGCCCTGATCGCTCCTCTTACGGTCGCGGCTTTGGTCGCCGCCTGCACACCCGAAGAAAAGCCCGCCCCGACCCCGCGTAATCGCTACGGATTCGGCGGAACCCAGACGCTGCCACAGGCCCCGGCCCAACCCCAGACCACGACAGCCAGCACCTTGCCGCCGCTCAGCGGCACGGACACCTCCGCCGGAGTCACCGATTCCACGCTCGTCACTCCCGTGGTCACTCCCACGCCCGCACCAACGCCGCCTCCCGTCAGCCTGCCGACTCCCGAGATTTCTTATGGCATCCCCGTTCCGGGCAAACCCGGATTTGTCACGAGCCCGCATGCGCCCAACGCCGGTTTTGTCGACGTGCGCGGATTCCCTCCGGGCACGGAAGTCAAGGATCCCTACACCGGACGAATCTTCCTCGTTCCCTGACCGCGTATTTTCCGGCGTGAGGTTCCGCCCGCGGCTTGTCATCTTAGCCGCGTGATGAGCGGCCATAACTCCACCGTTGCCGTTTTCGGTCCGGGCCTCATGGGAGGTTCGTTGCTCATGGCCCTGCGCGACCGGCATCCGGGGATGACCTTGCGCGTCTGGGGGCGCCGTGCGGAAGCACTGCAGCATCTGCGCGACCGGGGCCTGGCCGACTTTTCTTCCACCGATGCCGCGCAAACGGCGCAGGGCGCGGACATCGCCGTGCTCTGCGTTCCGGTCGACAAACTGGCGGAAGTTGCCGCGGCGGCCGCACCGGGCGTCGGCCCGGAATGCACCGTCACCGATGTGGGCAGCGTCAAAGCAGTGGTGGTTGCGGAACTGGAGAGGATTTTTTCGCACGACCGGAATTTCGTCGGCAGCCATCCCATGTGCGGGTCGGAGGCCGCGGGTCTCGAGGCGGCACGGGCGGATCTTTATGACACCGCCCTTTGTGTGGTCACGCCGACGCCGTCCTCCCGTTCCGAGGCGACACGTGCGGTGGAAGATTTCTGGCGCTCCGTCGGCATGCGGACCATTTCCCTGCCCGCGGCCGTCCACGACCGCGCCGCCGCGATCGTCAGTCATGTACCCCACGTGGCCGCCGCTCTTTTGGTCAACCTGCTCGAGGACGAAAGCCCGGAAGCCGCCGCCATGTGCGCGGGCGGTTTCCGCGACACCACGCGGGTGGCTTCGGGCTCACCCGAACTGTGGACCGCCATCCTCTCCTCCAATCGCACGGAGGTGATCTCCGCTCTGCACAAGCTGGGCGATTCGGTGGCGGCGGTCCGCACCCTGCTGGAGCAGGAAGACACGCCGGCGCTGCGTGATTTTCTCGAGCGCGCCGCCCGCCGTCGCGGACAAATCCCGACCACGCCGTAACCATGGAAATTCATGTCCAACGCGCGCCTCTGATCGAGGCGGATATCGAGGTGCCGGGCGACAAAAGCATCTCGCACCGTTCCGCCATGTTCGCCGCGCTCTCCGACGGCGCCTGCCGGCTGCGCAATTATCTTCCCGGTGAGGATTGCCTCGGCACCCTGCGCGTCCTGCGGCAACTCGGGGTAACGATCGAAAGCCTCTCGCCGACCGAACATGTTGTCCATGGCGTGCGCGGACGTTTCACCGAGCCGCAAGCCGACCTCGATTGCGGAAACTCCGGCACCACGATGCGCCTGATGTCCGGCCTCCTTGCCGCCCAGCCGTTCCGTTGCCGTTTGACCGGCGATGCGTCCCTCTCGCGCCGGCCGATGCGGCGCATCATGGAACCCCTGCAGCAGATGGGGGCCGTTTTCGAAGCCGAAGGAGAAGGCGGATGTCCGCCCCTCGTCATCCGCGGGACCGGCGGCCTCAAGCCCCTCGCCTACCGTTTGCCCGTGCCCAGCGCGCAGGTCAAAAGCGCCGTCCTGCTCGCCGGGCTGTTCGCCGACGGAGTCACCACCGTGGACCAACCGGTGCCGACGCGCGACCACACCGAGCGCTTGCTGGAATATTTCGGCGTGCCGGTCGCGCGCGAGGGGACCGGCGTTTCCGTCCGTGGCGGGACCTTACCCCAGGCCCGCGATGTGGATGTGCCGGGCGACATCTCCAGCGCCGCCTTCTGGCTGGTGGCGGCGGCCACCCAACCGGGCTCCTCGGTGCGGATCCGCAACCTCGGGTTGAATCCGACGCGCACCGGAATCCTCGCCGTGCTGCTTCGCATGGGCGCGAGGCTGCGCGAAGAGGACCAGACCAGGGGCCCCGGGGAGCCCTGCGGCCGGGTCGAAGTCATCGGACGCTCCCTGCGCGGCACGGAAATCGGCGGCGCCGAGATTCCGAACGTGATCGACGAGTTGCCGGTTCTCGCGGTGGCCGGCGCCTTGGCCGGGGGCACCACCGTGATCAAGGACGCCGCGGAGCTGCGGGTCAAAGAGTCCGACCGGCTGGCCGTGGTCGCCCGGCACCTCGCGGCCATGGGCGCGGACGTCACGGAGCACCCGGACGGTTTGGAAATCCGCGGCGGACGCCCTTTGCATGGGGCACGCCTCGCGAGCCACGGCGACCACCGCATCGCCATGGCCTTCGCCATCGCGGGACTTTTCGCCGAGGGGGAAACCGTCATTGAGGACGCCTCGTGCGTGGAAACATCTTACCCGGGATTCGCCGGTCAACTTGAGCGCATTGCCCATGGCCGCCGCTGATCCCCATCCCGTGCTGGGAACGTCCGTCATCGCCATCGACGGCCCCGCGGCGTCGGGCAAAAGCACGGTGGCGCGCGCGCTGGCCTCCCGGCTCGGCTACCGGTTCCTCAACTCCGGCGATCTCTACCGGGCCATGACATGGCACTGCCTGCACAACGGCGTCGATTGCCAGGATTTTGGAGCCGTCGCCTCGGCTGCCGGTCAAGCCCGGGTGGAGATCGGTTGCGACGGCGGGGATTACTATCCGCTGATCGACGGCGGGGATCCCCGGGCGCATTTGCGTTCGGAAGCGATCAACTCCAACGTCTCCCCGGTTTCCGCCGTGCCGGCGGTGCGCTACATCCTCTCGGCGGCCATCCGGGCGCATGCCCAAGGACGCCGGACGGTGGTGGAAGGACGCGACATCGGTTCGGCCGTGTTTCCCGAGACTCCCTACAAATTCTACATCGACGCCCCGCCGCAGGTCCGCCAGCGCCGGCGCCGCAACCAGGGACAGATCGAGGAAATCGCCCGGCGCGACTTGATCGACTCCACGCGCAGCACGGATCCTCTCACCATCGCTCCCGGAGCCACGGTCATCGACAGCTCGACCCTCGATATCCAAGGCGTCGTCGCCGCCATGTTGGACAAACTTGCCGGGCAGGGCCTCGGCTCCGCCCTCGCCGCATGCAGCAGCAACGGATGACCTTGTGGTATTTGCTCGGCTATTCGCTGAGCAAGGCCGTGGCCAGGACGCTCTTCGGCTACCGCGTCATCGGCGCGGAGAACATGATCGAGGAAGGCCCGTGCATCATCGCGGCCAACCACTGCAGCTACCTCGATCCTCCGCTCGTCGGCATCGCCTGCCGGCGGGCCATCCATTATCTGGCGCGCAAATCGCTGCTCGATCTGCCGCTTTTGGGTCCGATCCTTCCGGAACTCAACGTCATTCCGGTGGACCAGAAGAACGCCGACCGCAGCGCCCTCATGGGCGCGATCCGGGTGGTCCGCCAAGGAGGTGCGGTTTTGATTTTTCCCGAAGGCACGCGCAGCGCGGATGGGGAATTGCAACCCGCCCGTCCGGGACTGGGCATGATCGCGGCGAAAACCGGGGCGCCCGTGGTGCCGGTCATGGTGACCGGCTCATACAAGGCCTTTCCCAAGGGGGCGAAATTTCCCAAGCCGACACCGGTCAAAGTCAGGATTGGCCAAGCACTCTTCCCGCAATGCGGCTCAGGTGAGGAGCGACCGGATTACGAACTGATCAGCCGTCAGGCCTTGCTGGCAATCGCCGCGCTCAGACCCGTGGCGGACAGGAACTATTGCAACGGCTTGAGATCGCTGTAGTTGGTGGGCACCGCCGCAGGATTGGTTGCATCCGAGGCACGGCTGTAAGTGCCTCCGTCGCCACCCTTGCGGAAAACGATGAAACCCTTGTCCCCGTAGGGTACAGCGTTGGTGTCCAAGGTGCCTGACACTGTCCAGTTTTTGGTAATAACAAAAGGCTGGTCGGAAGGTGAACTTTCTCGGGTCTCCATGATGCTGAAGGCGATATCTGCGGCCGTGAAATTCGATGATGTGGGCGGCACGATCACGCCCGGGGCTGCATAGATTTTGCGCAAGTCGGATACGGTGAGGTATTTGTTGGTCATCAACTCTTGGCTGAAAGTACCCACCGTGAGCATCTGGCCGTCCGAACCCACGGTCCAAGCCGCCCCACCGCCCGCCGTGGTGGTGTCCATTGACATGGTCTGGGTAGCAATGGTCAATTGACGTGCGTTGTTGAGCGTCTGGGTCATTTGTCCGCGCACCAACGCGCTGGAAATCGCCGGGATGGCCAGGGAAGCAAGGATGGCGATGATGGAAATGACGACGAGGAGTTCGATGAGGGTGAAGCCTCGCAGGGAACGGAGTGGGGATTTCATGGTCATGGAAAAGTAAGCAGGGTTACGCTCAAGATGCAAATCCTATTCCGCCAGAAAGGCAACGACAGCCAGCGGCGGCAGTTCGATTTGGATCGACTGGTCCTGCCCCTGCCAAGCAAGAGGCTCCGAAGAGGCGCCGCCGAGGTTGCCGACATTGCTCCCGCCGTAAACTTCGGCATCGGTATTGAGAATTTCCCGGTAAAAACCGGCCTTGGGAACACCGAGCCGGTAGCCACTCCGAACCACCGGGGTGGCGTTCACGGCAAAGAGCAATTGCTGGCCGCCGGAGGACTTGCGCAGGAAGGCAACGACGCTGTTGTCCGCATCGTGGAAGTCGATCCACTCGAACCCCTCGCCGGTGTCGTCCAGCTCATGGAGGGCGGGGTATTCCTGGTAGATGCGGTTGAGATGCTGGACGAGGCGGGAAAGACCGGCGTGGAGCGGAAATCGCGTGAGGTGCCAGTCGAGACTCTGGTTGTAGCGCCATTCGTCCCACTGGCCGAACTCGCCGCCTTGGAAAAGCAGTTTCTTGCCCGGATGCGCCCACATCAGCCCGTAGAGCAGGCGGAGATTGGCGAATTTCTGCCACATGTCGCCGGGCATCTTGCCGAGCAGCGCGCCTTTGCCATGCACGACTTCGTCATGGCTCAGCACGAGGATAAAATGCTCGTGGAACGCGTAGAGCAGCGAAAAGGTGATGCTCCCCTGATGGTAGCGCCGGTGGATCGGATCGAGACTCATGTAGTCGAGGAAGTCGTGCATCCAACCCATGTTCCACTTGAACCCGAAGCCGAGACCGCCGAGGTAGGTCGGCCTGGAAACGCCGGGCCACGCGGTTGATTCCTCGGCGATGGTCATGATGCCGGGGAAGCGCTCGTAGCTGACCTCGTTGAAGCGCTTGAGGAAATAAATCGCATCGAGGTTTTCCCGCCCGCCGAAGCAATTCGGCACCCATTGTCCGCCCTCGCGCGAGTAGTCGAGATAAAGCATCGAGGCCACGGCATCCACCCGCAGCCCGTCGATGTGGTAGCGGTCGAACCAGAACAGCGCGTTGGCGATGAGAAAATTCCGCACCTCATTGCGTCCGAAATTGAAAATATACGTCCCCCAGTCGCGATGTTCCCCCTGCCGCGGGTCGGCATGCTCGTAGAGATGCGTGCCGTCGAACGTGGCCAGACCATGGGCGTCCTTCGGAAAGTGCGCCGGCACCCAGTCGAGAATGACGCCGATCCCGGCCTGGTGGCAGTGGTCGATGAAGTGGCGGAATTCGTCGGGGTTGCCGAAGCGGCTGGTCGGCGCGTAGTAACCCGCCACCTGGTAACCCCACGATCCGTCGAACGGGTGCTCGGCCACCGGCATCAGCTCGAGGTGGGTGAAACCCATCTCGAGGCAATAGGGAATGAGCCGGTGGGAAAGCTCGAGGTAACTCAACGGACGGTTGTTGTCCTCGGCCATGCGTTGCCACGAGGCGAGATGCACCTCGTAAATGCTGATCGGCTGCTTGTGCCACGCTTGCTCGGCGCGGTATTTCATCCAGCCCTCGTCGGACCAACGGAAGCGGTCCAGATCGCAGACGATGGACGCCGTTTGCAGTCCGTGCTGGCCGTAAAAGGCGAACGGGTCGCTCTTGAGGAAGACATCGCCCTGGCAACCTTTGATCTCGAATTTGTAATGCGCCCCTTCGCCGACGCCGGGAATGAAAATCTCCCACACCCCGCTGCCGAGGAGCTTGCGCATGACGTGCACGCGGCCGTCCCAATTGTTGAAATCGCCGACCACACTGACGCGCTGCGCGTTGGGCGCCCAGAGGCAGAAGACAGTGCCCGCCGCACCGTCGATCGTCCGGAGGTGCGCGCCGAACTTTTCGTAAAGATCCCAGTGATTGCCTTCCGCGTGCAGGTGGACGTCCGTCTCACCGAGAACGCGTCCGAAGGAGTAAGGATCGCACGCCTCCCGCTCGGTGCCGTCGCGCGCCGTCACCCGGAGAGCGTAGGGAAATTCCATCGTGCCCGCGGGTAGGACAGCCTCGAAAAACCCCGCATCATGCATCCGGACCGCCCCGAAGGTCCGCGTGCGGTCCGCCGTGTCGACCACCGTCACCGCGGCGGCGTCCGGGAGGAAAACACGCACCGCCAGCGACCGGCCCACCCGGCGCATGCCGAGGGTGTGGAAAGGGTCGGCGTGGCTCGCTTCGAGCAAAGCCGCGAGTTCCTCGGGCGGGACGGTGGACTTGATCATGGCTCGGGGGGGCCGCGGGCAGGACGCGACCCGACTTCAAGCCTTATCGGGGCCCGCGGCGGGCAGCAAGGGCGGTTGTCAGCTGACGCCGCCCGCCGAGTTGGCCAGAGCCGCTTCTTCCTCGGGCAGGTAAGCCTTGAATCGGTTCTTGTCGATCGCCTTCATGAACGCCTCGTGCGGCGAGACACGACCCTGCTGGAGTTCCGCCCAGATGGCGTCGTCCATGAACTGCATGCCCTGCGCTTTGCCGCCGACAATGGCATCCTGCAGCTTCTGGGTGGCTCCCTCGCGGATGATGGCGGCCACCGCGCTGTTGACCACGAGGATCTCGTTGACCGCGATCCGGCCGCCGCCGTCCTGCTTTTTCAGCAGGAGCTGGGCCACCACACCGCGCAACGACGCGGCCAGCATGGTGCGGACTTGGGACTGCTGGTCGGAAGGAAAAACGTCGATCATCCGGTCGACCGTCTTGCGCGCATTGTTGGTGTGCAGGGTGCCGAAAACGAGCATGCCGGTCTCGGCCGCGGTGAGCGCCAGGGAAATGGTCTCGAGATCCCGCATCTCGCCGACCAGGACGATATCGGAATCCTCGCGCAGCGCGGCCTTGAGACCGGCCGGGAAATCGACCGAGTGCTCCGGCACTTCGCGCTGCGTGATGATGCTCTTCTTGTTCGTGTGCACGAATTCGATCGGCTCTTCGATCGTCACGATGTGGCGGGCGAAGTTGGTGTTGATGTAATCCATCAAGGCGGCCAGCGAGGTGCTCTTGCCTGACCCGGTCGGGCCGGTGACGAGCACGAGACCGCCGCGCAGGTGCCCGAATTCCTTGATGACCGGGGGCAAACCGAGTTCGTCGAGCGTGGCGATGCGCGTGGGGATGAGGCGGAAGACGGCACCGAGCCCGTGCACCTGCTTGAAGTAATTGCAACGGAAGCGGTTGTCCTCGTTCATCTCGTAGGCGAAATCCAAGTCGCCCTTCAGCTGGTAACGCTCCCAGTTTTTCGGCGTGCAGATTTCGCTGAGCAGGTAATTCATCTCCTCCGCGGTGAGGATTTCCTCGCGGATGGGAATGACATCGCCATGGCGCCGGATTTTCGGCGGTTGCCCTTCGGCGAGGTGCAGGTCGGACGCCCCCGCGTTGATGAGGACTTCGAAGAACTGGTCGATGTAGGCCATGGGTGGGGTCAGATCATGCCGCAGATCTGCTTCATCTGCTGTTTTTGCTCCGAACGGGATACGGCCTCGTCGGCCGAAATGAGACCCGCGGCGAAAAGTTCGGTCAGCGAATCGTCCATGAGTTTCATGCCCAGCTTTTTGCCGGTCTGGATGATTCCCGGGAGCATGAAGGTCTTGGCCTCGCGGATGACGTTGGCCACGGCCGGTGTGTTCATCAGCACCTCGATGGCCAAGGCGCGTCCCGACCCGTCGATTCGCGGCACCAACTGCTGCGAAATGATCCCGCGCAGCGACTCGCTGACCATGATGCGGATCTGCTCGCGCTGGTCGACGGGAAACACGTCGAGAACGCGGTCGAGCGTGCGGGCCGCGTTGCCCGTGTGCAGGGTGCCGAGGACGAGGTGGCCGGTCTCGGATGCCGTGATGGCCAGGGAGATCGTCTCGAGGTCGCGCATTTCGCCGACCATGATGACGTCGGGATCTTCCCGCAAGGCGCCGCGGAGAGCGGCCCCGAAGGATTCGGTGTGAGTGTGCACCTCGCGCTGGTTCACCTGGCACCCCTGCGGCGTGAAAAGGTATTCGATCGGGTCTTCCAGCGTGATGATGTGCTCGCGGCGGGTGCGGTTGACCTCCTCGACCAGGGAGGCCAGCGTCGTGCTCTTGCCGCTGCCGACCGATCCGGTGACCAGCACCAGGCCGTTCTGGTATTGGGTCAGCATCTTGAGCTGCGGCGGCAGACCAATCTCGTCCATCGTCCGCACATGCGTCTGGATGATGCGGAAGACCAGATCGTAGCCGAGCCGGTGCCGCACCACGCTGGTGCGATAGCGCCCGTTTTCGTTGGAGTAGGCGAAATCGACGTCGCCGCGTTCCTCGAGGAGTTTCTTCTGCGCGTCGTCGAGGAATCCCATGGCCAGACGCTCGGTGTCGGGGGCGGCAAGCCGGTCGGCCTGCAACCAGATGGGCTCGAGCGTCCCGAACCGCCGCCATGTCGGCACGACGTTGACGCTGAGATGGATGTCCGAGGCCCCGGACTCCTTGCCGATGGCAAGATATTGGTCGACGTGCGCGAGCGCGTGGACGGCCGAGGAATGATCCTCGACGACTTCGACGGATGTGGCGACAGGGGAATCGGACACGGCGGAGGAAATTCTACGGCTTGCGGCCCGAGCGCAAACTCAAAATAAGCGGCACCAGTTGGGCCAGCGTGGCCGGGAGGAGCTTGAACACGAACGGAACCCAGAACCCGGCCCCGCCCGCGGAGGCATGCGGCAGATCGCCCGGGCCCGGCGCACCGCGCCCGGCCGGCATGCGCAGGAAGCGGGCCACGGCGAAGCCGGCCACCGATGCGCCCGGCAGCCACCATTTCCAGTCGCGGGCCACCTCGCCGCGCAGCTGGTTGAGCGGATTGGCCGCGGCGGCCAGTTCGCGGACCTTGGACTGCAATTCGCCGCCGGCCGCTTCCAATTCCCGCAAGTAGTCTTCCCGGTTCATGAGAGTCTTTGCATCTCGCGGCTCAGCGCTTCACGGGTCCCCGGAAAAAGCGGTTTGGCCGCGCGCCCGCGCAGGACGAGCGCCAGGACCACCGCGAGAATGACATGAAAGAGGCACAGACCGAAAAGTGCCGCCAGCCATCCGCCCCCGAGCCATCCGACGAGCAACATGGTCGCTCCCAGCAGCAGGAAAAGGTAGGCCAACACTGCGGCGACGATCACCGCCACGGCCAGAGCACCGAGCAGCAGGGCCTGCCCGCCGGTTTCGCGCATTTCCAGACCGAGCAGGCCGGTCAAGGCCTGCAGGAAACGCAGCAAAGCCGCGTTAAAAGCACCGGCCGCGGCTGGCAAGCCGGGGGTCTCCGGCACCTCCTCGGGGCGGTCCGCGCCGGGTGATGCGTTCATGCGCCGCGCGTTCAGCGACGCATGATGACGCCCAGGACGAATCCCGCGGCGAGGGCGATTCCGACGGCCTGCAAAGGATTCTCCCGGATGTAGTCCTCCCCGTCTTCGGAAAGGGTGCGGGCGCGGCCGGTCGTCTCGGACCAGGCCTGGTTCGCGCGGTCGCGGTATTCCCCGGCACGCTGGTTGAAAGTCTCGCGCAGGTCGTGCAATTTGGCACTGGCCGCTTCCTTGAACTCGCTGGCCGCCTCCGTGGCATGCGTTTTGCTGCTCTTGAACTTCTCGGCAGCCTGCTTGGCTTCTTTTTCGCTCATATTTTTATTGGGTTCCACAATCTAAGATTCGCAGATCGGACCCGGTGTGGCAAGTGCCCGGCATCGTTTTTCTTGAAGCGAACGTATCCTTGGCGGACAAATTACCGCTCATGACCGCCGCCGCGACCCGCCAAACCGACCACCTGCCGCCCGAGTTGGTGGCGCGGGTCGAGGAAACCATCACCCACTATCCGGTATCCCGGCGGAGCGCCTCGGTCCCCCTGCTCCACCTCTGGCAAAACCACTTCGGCTACATCGATGACAGCGGGGTCGACTGGATCGCGGGCAAACTGGTACTCGAGCCGATCAACATTCTCGAACTCGTCACCTTTTATCCCTGGTTCCGTCAGACCCCTCCCGGCAAGACCACCATCCGCGTCTGCCGGACCTTGTCCTGCGCCATGGCAGGGTCCTATGAGGTGCGCGAAGCACTCCTGCAGGCCGCCGGTGCGATGGACGCGCCGGACCACGGGCACGGGGTGAACAGCCCGGACGGCAAATACACCATCGAGTTCGTCGAATGCCTGGCCAGCTGCGGCACGGCACCCGTGGCGTTGGTCGGCGATCAACTCGTGGAGAGACTCCGCCCCTCCGATGCCGCCGCCGTTTTGCAGGACTCCGGGCGCGACAACGCCGCGGCGCGGCGCACCCCCCACCCGCTCGAGCGCCGCATGATCCTGAAGAACGTCGGCCGCGAAGACTATGACACTTCCCTCGACTGTTACCTGCGCCACGGCGGCTACGAGTCTCTGAAAAAAGCGCTCAAGATGAAGCCGGAAGAAGTGACCGCCGAGGTCAAAGCTTCCAACCTGCGGGGCCGCGGCGGCGCGGGCTTCCCCACCGGGGTCAAATGGGGGTTCATCAAGCGCGACGACGGCAAACCTCACTATCTCGTGGTCAACGGTGACGAATCCGAGCCCGGCACCTTCAAAGACCGCTACATCCTGCACCAGGACCCGCACCAGCTTCTCGAGGGCATGATGATCGCCGCCTGGGCGCTCAACGTGCACCTCAGCTACATCTACATCCGCTGCGAATTTCCCGAAGCGGCACGCATCGTGGAAAAAGCCATCGCCGAGGCGCGCGCGGCCGGCTTTATCGGCAAGGACGTCTGCGGGAGCGGATTCGACTGCGACATCTTCGTCCACCAGGGCGCCGGCGCCTACATCTGCGGCGAAGAGACCAGCCTGCTCGAGTCGCTCGAAGGCAAGCGCCCCTACCCGCGGATCAAACCGCCTTTTTTCCCCGCCGTCTTCGGCCTCTACAATTGCCCGACCATCGTCAACAACGTCGAGTCGCTCTGCCATGTGAAGCACGTCATTGCAATGGGCGCAGCCGGATTCGCCAAGCTCGGCTCGCCCGGCGACGGCGGCACGCGCACCTTGTGCGTCAGCGGCGACGTGCAAAATCCCGGCTACTACGAACTCGGGTGCGGACAGGTCACCGTCGGACAACTCATCAACGAAGTCTGCGGCGGACTCAAACCCGGCCGCACCTTGAAGGCCATCATTCCGGGCGGCAGCTCGGCCAAGGTCCTGCGGGCCGGCGAGAAATACAAAATGAAGCGCAAGACCGCCGACGGCGCCGAGGAGACGGTCGAGGTCGGCCTGCTGGACTTGGTCATGGACGCCAACTCGCTGGCCGCCGCCGGTTCGATGATCGGCAGCGCCGGTGTCATGATCCTCGACGACTCGCGCGACATGCTCTGGGTGCTGAACAACATCAACGATTTCTACGCCCACGAAAGCTGCGGCCAGTGCACCCCCTGCCGCGAAGGCAGCCTGTGGATGTCCAAAGTCACCACCCGCATGCTCCACGGCGAGGTCAAACCGACCGACGCCGGCCAGCTGGTCGGCATTGCCGACCACATCGCCGGCCGCACGGTTTGCGCTTTCGGGGAAGCCTGCGCCTGGCCGACGCAAAGCTTCGTCGCCAAATTCCGCGAGGAATTCGAGCCGCGGGGCGCCGGCCGCTGAGGACGGTTAGGCCGCGGGATGCGTGCGGGTGTGCGCGCCGATCTGGTGGCCGAGAGCCAGCCATTCGCGGAAAGGAGCCAGACCGGCGCAGTAAAGCGCCGTCCTCACGGCGCGAACCCGGAAGACCGCCCGGCCCGCGGGGCGGAGCGGGACGATTCCATCGGGATCACTCCGGCAAGGTGTAAACGATGCGCCCGCACTGCTCGCAGGAGACGACTTCGTTGCCGACCTTGGCGTCACGCAATGTGGCGGGGGTGACGGTCATGTGGCAACCGGAGCAATGGTTGCCCTCGAGGGGAACAACGGCGCGGCCTGCTTTCGAGCGGAAGAGCTTCTCATACAACTCAAAGAGGTCCTCTTCGGCCGCCTGCACCTCCGCGGCGATGGCGTCGCGCTCGACCCGGACCTCGTCGGCCCGCCCCTGCAACACCCCGACCTTGTCGTCGGCGCTTTTCATCAGCGACGCGACGCGGTTCTTTTCGGCCGCGTGTTTCTGCTCCGCCGAGGCGATGGAAGGCTTGAGGTCCTCCAATTCCTGCATCAGCTCGAGCTCGCGGTCCTCGATTGCGGTGATGTCGGCCGCGGCGCGCTCGATCTCGTGCTTGAGCGCGGTGTATTCCTCGTTCTTGCGCGTCTGGAGCTGCTGGGTCTGGTATTTGGCGATCTGCACACGCTTGCCGTCCGCCTCGACCTCGAGGCGCTTGCGCTCGACCTCGATCTGCGTGGCGCGGGACTTGTCGCTTTCGAGCGTGCGCTGCGCGGACTCGAGTTCACGCTGCAGAGCGGCTTTCTCGCCGGGCACGGAGTTGATCTCGTGGAGAAAAGTCTGCAACCGCTGGTCGCGCTCCTGCAAGAGGAGGAGTTTCTCCAGAATGACCACCATTAGCTATCTTCTAGGCTTTTCCCCGCGGCGCGGCCAGCCAGAATTCACCTCCCCCGCGCCGAACCATGCCCGCTTCGTCCGCCGCCCCCGCTCCCGCTCCGCCCGAACGCGGCACAGGCGGGGTCTACCAACCGCAGTTGGACGGACTGCGCGCGGTGGCCATCATGGGCGTGCTTTGCCACCACTTCGGGTTGCACATGCCGGAATTTTTCGAATACGGGCCGATCTCCGTTCGGTTGTTTTTCGCCCTGACCGGATACTTCATCACGCTCTGGCTCTGGCAGGCCCGGGACGGGGCGCAGGCCGCGGGTCGCGGGGTGTGGAGGGCTTTGCCGGTCTTCCACGCACGCCGGCTGCTGCGCATCCTCCCGCCCCTCTATCTGTCGCTCCTCATCGCCGTGCTGCTCGGAGTCGGCGAGGCCCGGGCCAGCCTCGGATGGCATCTGGCCTTCCTCTCCAATTTCCACGTGGTGCACACCGGTTACTGGCCGGAAGTCACTTCGCACTTGTGGTCGCTGTCCGTGCAGGAGCAATTTTATCTGCTCTGGCCCGTGGTCATCCTGCTCACGCCGCGGCGGTGGTTCCTGCCGGTCTTGGCCGCCGCGGCGGTCGTCGCCTTCGCCTACCGCATGGGCTGCGTGCTCGGCGACATCAATCCGGTCGTCCGCTGGACCATGGTCTTCGGTTCCCTCGACTCCTTCGCCACGGGGGCGTTTGTCGCCTGGCTCGGCCGGGGCAGGCTCGGCACGGTCATTATGACAGACCGGCAACGCTGGTCCATCGGGGTCCTCGCTTTTTTCTGCCTCCTCGTCGCGCGTTGGCTCCGCTATTTCCCGCAGACCGATCCGTGGATCGCCACGATCGAAATCTGGGAGGCCGTCTTCATCGGTTGGGTCATCGCCGCCACCGCCCAAGGCTGGACCGGATGGTTCGGCCGCTTCCTTGCCTGGCCGCCGCTGGTCTACGTCGGGAGAATCAGCCTCGGCGTCTATCTCTACCACGTGCTCGTGCACATTCTCCTCGGACCATGGTTGGATCGGGCCGGCATCACCTCCGCGACGCACAACACCCTCCGCGTCTGGTTGCTCGCCGGGTTGTCCATCGGCACCGCCGCGCTCTCGTGGCACCTGCTGGAAAAACCGCTGGCCAAGTTCAAGCCGCGGTTGGCCCGCGGGAAGCAAGGCAATCAGTAATCCTTCGCCTCCACCTGGCGGAACCGTCCGTCGTTGCGCCGCGACAAACTCTTGAGCAGGTCCTCTTCCTCGTCGCGCGCCTGGGTGGTGAGGAAGTGGATGACATGGATGCGGGCCGGTTCGTCCAATTCCTCCTGCAGGTCTCTGACCATGCCGAGCAATTCGCGTTCCTCGATTTTTGAGCTCTCGAAGCCGAATTCGCGGCTGGTCTGGACGTTGCGGCTCATTTCCCCGTCGCTGATCAGAAAAACGGTCGACGGCTGCATGGAAAGCGCCTGCTTCAGCGCGGTATCCGTCCGCGTTCCCCCGCCCTCGTAGAGCACGGTCCCCATCCGGCGGTAGGTGCTCTTGAACGACTTGTTGCCCCCGCCGTCGACTTTGGCGATCCACGCGGCCGCCCGGGCTTTGTTCGACTCGCTGGCCGGCTGCGGCTCGGGGAACATGGCGACCGAACCGCCCTCGTAGATTATGACATTGAAAAGCGTGTTGATGCCGAGGCTGCCGACGAGTTTCGACGCCTCGGCTCTGACCGCTTCGAATTTCCCCGGCTGGCGCTCGAACATCGTTCCGGAGACGTCTATGACAATAATCACGCGCGTAGCCAGGTCGGAGATGCCGAAAAAGCTCACGGCCGAACCCCGCCCGCCTCCTCCCGCCGCGGTGCCGGCTCCGGCCCCCACCGCACCGACGAAGCTGTCGATTTGGCCGGAGACAAGGTCGCCCGGATCGAGGGCGGCCAAAGCGTCGAGCGGCATGGCCGGCAAGTCGGGCAGCGAAAATTCCGCCGGACGGGCGGTCGACATCTTGTCCGCGAAGGTGGGCTTGGGCTTGAGCGCGTCGAACTGCTCCATGTTCATGCGGTGCTGTCGCTCCTCGGCGGCGATGCGGATTTCCCTTTTCACCTCGAATGTCGCGGGCGTCGGCAACAAGTAGCTCGCCACGATCCAGAGCCCGGCGAGGAGGGCGGCGAGGACATGCAGCGCGACGCTGGCCACGATGACGGTAACAATGATGTTCCGCCGGCGCGCCCTGGCCGCCTGCTGGGGATCGAGCACCGGCGGCGTCATGGTCTTACATGTCCTCCCCTGCGCTGTCGGAAAATGTCACGCCGGTGATGTCCGCGCGCGCACAGGCGTTGAGCACGTCGACGATGCGCTGGTGGTTGGTGCCGTCGGCGGCATCGAGGGTCACGAGTGCTTCGCTTTTGTTGGCGTCGGCCGACTCCTTGAAGCGCTTGAGTGTGCCGACCAGTTCCCCGAGCTGGCTGTCGGCCGGCGCGCCGAGCACGGAGTCGTTCAGCATGATGCTCCCGTCGTCTTCGATGCGGATACGCTGTTCGTCGGGCAGATCGAGGGCTTCCTCCTGTGCGACCGTTCCGGGCAGCCCGAGGCTGATGTCGCTCTCCTGCTTGATCGGTTTGGCCGTGACCATGAAAAAAACAAGGAGCAGGAAGACCATGTCGATCATCGGGCCCATCTGCATCTCGACGAGCTGGTGGTCGCGGCGGCGGATTTGCATGGCTCAGGATTGGTAGCTACCGAAAATGACGTCGATCGCCCCGGCATCGGCGGCCATCTTCATGACTTCCTTGATTTGCTTGCCCGGCGTGTTTTTGTCCGCCCGTATGTAAAGGCGCAGCGGCGGGAAATTTTCAAAACGCTTTTTCAGGTATCCGGCGAGGGCTTTCTTGTCCGCCGGGGTCTGCCCGATGAAATAGCGGCCCTCTCCGTCGATGCTGATGATGTCGCGGTTGCTCACCTCCGGCGGGATGACCGCATTGCTGGCCACCGGCAGCTTGATTTCCTGTTTGATCTGCTCCTTGGAAATTTTCGTCGTGACCATGAAGAAGATGAGCAGGAGGAAGGTCATGTCGATCATCGGCGCGAGCTGGAAGCCCACGTCGTCCTCGGAGCGGCGGATGATTTTCACGGCGGTGGCCGGCCCTCTATTGCGCCGCGTCGGGCGGGTGCGTGGCGCCCTCCAGCTTCAGCTCGCCCGAAAGAATATCGATCATGAAGGTGACCTGTTTCTGGATGTTGCCGATGGCCACTTGCAGGAGGTTGCGGAAGTAGAAGTAGAGGAACATCGCGGGAATGCCGACGATGAGACCGCCCGCCGTGGTGAGCATGGCCTCGCCGATGCCGCCGGCCAGATCCTGCGGCTCGCTCCGTCCGGCCGCCAGCTGGTCGAAGCTCTGGATCATGCCGGTGACCGTGCCGAGCAACCCGAGCATCGGTGCGATGGTGGCGAAGATATTCAGGTAGTTGACCCAGATCATGAGCCGCGTTTCTTCCTGCACGAGGGTCTCGCCGGCGGACTGCTCCATGGACGCTTTGTTGGCCAGGTCGCGCTCGAAATTCACTTTGAGCAGTGCGGAGGACATGGTGTTGGCGAAGATATTCGGCGAGCTTTGGCAGAGCTGGTAAGCGGAGTTGGCGTCGTGCCGCTGCATATATTGCGAGACGGCCTCGACCTGCGCCTTGGGCATCATCTTTTTCTGGTTGATCTGGAGAAAGCAGTAGACGCCGACCGCGATGGTGCCGACCGAGCAAAGCATGATCGGCCACATGAGGGGACCGCCGGCCCGGAAAAGATCGAGCAGACTCTTCTCGACGGCGGGGGGCGGCCCGGGCGGCGGGACGGCGGGCGTTTCTTCCTGGGCCCGGACAGAAACCAGGCCGGCGATGGCCAGGACAGCGGGCAGCAGGAGACGGACGAGGGGGCGGTGGTTTTTCGCGTTCATGATTCGGGCTTTTCTTTCTGCAGAGCCTCGCGCGCGGGTGCGGCGTGGCGGGTTTGGGGATACATCGTGGTTATATCGGTGGCAACTTCGCGTGCCGCGGCGGGTTGGTCCGCGAGCAGATAGGCCTCGCGCGCCAGCCAAAGACCCATGGCGGCCTGCTCTTGCGCAGTGCCGTGGAAAAGAAACGGATGGAGAGCCAAGTCGAGGGCCTCGTTGAGCAGCCTGTCGCGCTCCGCGCGCACCGGCGGGTCCTCGGTCCAACGCGGATTTTCCCCGAGCAATTCGCGCAAGGTGGCGAGCCGCGTTTCGGCCAGGAGCAATTTGGTATCGAGGAGGAGACCGGGATCCTCCGCCTGCAAGGCCAAGGCTTCGGCTTCGCGCGAGACTTCCTCGGCCTGCCCCAGAGCGAGCATCGCCTTGAGGCGTCCGCGCATGGCGCTCTCGCGATCGGATTCGTCCCAGGCCTCGCTTTCGACCCGCGTGAACAGGGACAAGGCCTCGCGGTGGCGGTTCGGATCCTCCGAAAGCAGAAGAATGTCGCCGTAGACGATGCCGGCCTTGGCGGCAGGCGATTCCGGCATGGCGAGGAAAGGTTCCATCCTCTGCCAGAGAACGCGCGCGAATGCCGTGCGACCGATGACCGGGTCTTTGCTTACCGCTTCGAGATCCGCGTCCGGGCCGAAGACGATCCGTTCGACATCCGCGCGATTGATCGAAACGGTGGCTGCGGGCTGTCCGGCCACCGGCGGGGGGATGCTCAAACGGAACACCTTTTCGTCGGCGCCGACCACGCGACCCGTCCGCACGGTGCCGTCGGCCAGTTCGACGCTGTCTTGGGCCGAAGCGACGGCAAGGAGGGCGACGGCGGCGAGCAAAGGGGCGGGATGACGGATCATGATGCCTCCTCCGCCGCTGGCGCGAATTTCTTGAGCCGCTCCCGCGCTTGCCCCGCCTCCGGCAAGGCGGCGAGATCTTCGCTCGCGACCAGTTCCTCGTAGGTCTTGCGCGCTGCATCGCGATCGTTGATTTGCTCGAAGGCATCGCCACTGCGCAGGTAAGCCTTGGCGGCGGCCTCGCGCCATTTCCCGTAGAGGACATAGATGCGTTGGTAGTAGGGAATGGCCCTCCGGGGTTGATCGCGTTGCATCTCCAGTTCGCCGAGAGCCAGCAGGGCCTGCGCTTTCAGTTTGCCGGAAACATTTTCCACCCCGAGCAATCGCGTGTAGGAGGCGACAGCTTCGTCCAACCTTCCCTCGCCGGCTTCGAGCCGGGCACGGGTCATGAGCACATCACCCATCAGTGGCGACCAAGGTGTATCCCGCTCGATGCGGGCGTAGAAGTCGAGGGCGGTTTGGGTGTCCTGCCGCTCGAGCGCGAGTCCGGCCAACGCCCCGAGAGCCCGGTCTTTCTGGGGAGCGCGCGGGTGCCATTTGAGCAGATCACGGTAAAGACCGGCGCCCTTTTCACGGCGGCGCGCCGCCTCGACGGGATCACTCTCGGTCGCTGCCGCGAGCAGTTGCGCTGCGGCGCAGTCCGCCAGGACCACCGAACCGGTCACCGCCGGGTTGGCCAACACCGAAGCCTCGCGCAGCAAGGCCTGCGAAAGCTCCGGGTCGGATTTTTTCACCGCCTGGGACAGCGCCCAGATCGTGCGCACGGCCAGCACCTCCTGCTGGCCGGCTTCCGCCGCCGACCGCATGGCGCGCAATTCGGACAGGTGATCGAGCTTCTCCTGATCGCCTTGGTAGAGCCGGCCCAGACCGAGGAACAAATCCTCCACCGCGTGCGCCTCGGGCTCATTGCCGAATTTTCCGATCGCCGCCCGGTATTCCTCCTTTGCTTTTCCGGTCTGGTCCTCCTGACGCCAGGACGTGCCGATGAGGAAGAGGGCCTCGGCGGCGCGCGGACTGTGCGGATGCTGCGCGAGGTAAGTGCGCATCAGATCGCGCAAACCCTCGTTGTCCTCCTCGAGCTTCAAGACCTTGGCCAGTTTGAATTGCGCCTCTTCGTGGAATCGGCCGGCCTTGCCGGGTATGCTGGCATAAATTTTTTTGCCCTCGTCGGATTTCGCCTGCGCCAGCAGGGCATCACCGAGCAGGATACGGGCTTCCGCGTTCTCCTCGCCGTCCGGATATTGCTCCAAGTAGGCGGCAAGTTCCTCCTCCGCGATTTCGTAGTCGCGCATGGATTGCGCGCAGTAAGCGTGGCGGAAAGCCGCCGGGCCGTGCAGCACGCCCTTGGGATACCGACCGGGAATGGCCGCCAGCACCTCGCGGGCTTCGGGAAATTTCTTGGCGAAGGCCAGCGCCGAACCCCGCCAATAAGCGGCCGGTTCGCCGAGGTCGTGATCCGGATACTTCTCCCCGAACTCGGCAAAAAGCTCGGCCGCTTCGTCGTTGCGCTCGGCCAGCAGGAGAGTGAAGCCTTTCATAAAAAAAGCGTGGGGAGCTTGTTCGGACTTCGGGAATCTTGCCACCACTTCGCTGAACGTGGCCAGCGCCGCCTCGTGGTCATCGCGCTTCTGCTCCGCCATGCCCTGCAGATAGAGGACCAGCGGAAGCTGTCCGGACTCGGGAAATCGCGCGGTAAAAAGTTTGGCGGTTTCCGCCGCTTTGTCATAGCGCTCGATGGCCATCCAGCTTTGCAGGGTGGTCAGGGAAGCCTCTTCGACCAGCGGGTCGGTCTCCATTTCACGCAGCATGTCATCGAGCAGAAGTGCGCATTCCCGGAATCGGTCTTGCTGGTGAAAAGCACCGGCCAGGCGGAAGCGAACGGAGGCATCGAACGAGGGAATCTTGCCGAGCCTGGCCAGTTCCGCCTCGGTCTCGCGCGCCACCTGGCGCGCCTGCGCCCGGGCGAAGATATCGGCGTCCGGCGCCGCCTCGAGGACAGCCAATTCTTCCTTTGTTTCGGCCAGACGTCGCTCCTGGTGGGCGACTAGCCGTTCGCGGGGCCAGATCGCCTGGAAAGCGCGGATAGCCTCGCGCGGCTTGCCATCCTCGAGGAATTTTTCACCCAGGGTCATGGCCAGCGTCTGGAAGGTGGCGATCTGCGTGATACGGTCTTGCCGCGGCGCCTCCACCGCGAGCAACTCGAGCGCGGCGGCGTCCTGGCCGGTCTCGATCAGCGTGTGCAACCCGAGCACGGCAGCGCGGCCGCGGTGGGGGCTGTTCATGTCGGAGCGGATCGCTTCGAAAGCGCCGGCTGCTTCGCCCTTCTTGCCCCGCACCATGAGCGAGGTGGCCGCGAGCAAAGCCGCATCTTGGCGACGCCGGGATCCCGGGAAACTGGTGAGAAATTCCTCCAAAGCCTCGTTGGCCTGGTCGTGGTTGCCCACTTGCATGAGCGCGACTCCGCGCCAGAAGGCGAGGTTCTCCTGCTTGTCCGGCGTGATTTCCTTGAGCAGTTGCGCTTCCCCGATGACTTCGATCGCGGCGTCGAATTTCTGCGCCTGCATCAAAGCGGCCGCGAGGTTGTAACGCACGTGCGGCAGATCCGGTGCGGCTTCCGGCGAGCTGCCGAAGTCGCGGAGAAAGCCCTCATACCCGGCGACCGCATCAGGATAGCGATTTTCGTTGTAGGCCTTGTCAGCCTGGATGATGACATCGCGCGCCGTGCCGGCTTCAGGCTCATCGACTTGCGCCGGTAGCGGACCGGAAAGGGCCAGCCACGCACCCAATGCGGCGGTCCATGCTCTCCGGACAGGTTTCACCCCGCGAAACTGCCCCCGGCGCACGCTGCGGCGCGAGGCCAAAATTGCGTTCCCGCCGGCCGCCCCGATGGCAAGATGTCTGCCATGACCCCTCACCCGCTCGAGACCATGCTCCTCGCCTGGATCCGCAGCCCCGACACGCGCTCCCCCGGCGAAGTGCTGCCGGAATTGCACGCTTTCCATTTTCGCCGCAACGCGGCTTACCGTGCCTTTTGCCGGAATCTGGGCGTGCCGGAACAGGTCGCCGACTGGCGGCAAATCCCCTGCGTCCCTCAGGACGCCTTCAAGCATGCCGACCTGAGAAGTTTCCCCGTGGAGGAGACAACCAAAACCTTCCGCACGAGCGGCACCACGGGCGAAGGTTTCGGCCGGCATCATTTCCGCACGCTCGAAATCTACGAGGCGGCGGTGCGCGAGGGATGGCGCCACGCCGGGTTGCCGGCCGGACCGTTCCTGGTCATCGCGCCGCATCCGGACGAAGCCCCGCATTCCTCCCTCAGCCACATGCTGGCCACCCTTGCCCCGCGCGAAACTTTCATTGCCCCCGGCGGCGAGATCGACTTTGACCGCCTGCCCGCGGCCACCACATCCGTGTGCCTGCTCGGCACTGCGCTCGGGTTCCTGCAGCTCTGCGAGCAACTGGGGGACCAGCGACTCGAGCTTCCAGCCGGCTCGACGGCCATGGAGACCGGCGGTTACAAAGGCAGCGGACGCCATATCTCGCGCACGGATCTTTACGGCAAAATCTCGCAGGTCCTCGGCATCGCGCCGGAGGACATCATCAACGAATACGGCATGACCGAGCTCAGTTCACAATTCTACGCGCGCGGTCCGTGCGGCCGGCACCACGGACCGCCGTGGGCCCGCGCCATCGTGGCCGATCCTGTCACTCTGCAGGAGGTCGGGGAGGGCGAGACCGGAATCCTGCTCGTTTACGATGCGGCCAATGTCGGGTCGGTCACCGGCATCCGCACACAGGACCTGGCGATCAAGCGGGACGGTGCTTTTGAACTGCTCGGGCGCGACCCTGCGGCCCTGCCGCGCGGTTGTTCTCGGGCCGCGGACGAATGGTTGGGACGATGACCACGACCGAAAGAGCCCACGCCCTCGCGGCTGCCGCGGAACCGTTCCGTTCGCTGCTCGGTTCCACCTCGGCCGCGGACTTGCTCGCGTGGGTCGAGGCCGAGTTGGGCTCCGCCGAGGCTTTGGACCAGTGGTTTCCGCACGGCATGGTGCGGACGAAAGCCCTTGCACCGGCCACCATCCTCCATGTGGTCAGCGGAAACACGCCGCACGCCGCGCTGCAAACCCTCATCGGTGGCCTGCTGCTGGGAAGTCGCAACTTGGTCAAACTGCCGCGCAACGGCCTCGCCGAAGTGGACGGGTTTGTCTCGCGCTTGCCGCCCGGCATGCAGGCCCTGACGGAAACCTCGCCAGAACTGGCCGATGCTTGGCTGGCATCGGCGGATGCCGTGGTCGTCTACGGATCCGACGAAACCATCTCCGCGCTGCGTGTGCGGACGCCGGCCGGAAGAATTTTCATCGGCCACGGGCACAAAGCGAGTCTCGGCGTCGTGTGGGACGATCCGGAATTCGCCTCCTGCCCGGGTGCGGCGCGTGATGCCTCGCTCTTCGACCAGCAGGGCTGTCTTTCCCCGCAGGCTTTTTACGTGCAGGAAAGCCGCCCGGGCTTCGTCCGCGCTTATGCGGAACATCTTGCCTCGGCCATGGACCAATTCAACCAGACTCACCCCCGCGGCGCGCTCACGGTGGAAGAAAAAGCGGATATCGCCAACCTGCGCGCCGCTTACCGCTTCCGCGCCGCAGGCGATTTGCGCGTGGCACTCTGGGAGGGCGGCGGCAACCTCGATTGGACGGTCATTTACGAGGAGGACCCTTGGTTCACCGCCTCGCCGCTCAACCGGGTGATTTTCGTCAAACCGCTGCCGGAGGATCTGGCCGATGCGATGGGTCCGGCCGCCGGTCAGGTCGGTGCCATCGGACTTTTCCCCTGCACGGAGGAACTGGCCGGCCGCTTCGCCGCCCTGCACCCCTCACGGATTTGCCCGGTCGGACGCATGCAGGATCCGCCCCGGACATGGCATAACGGCGGGGTCGCTTCTTTGGGTTCTTTGGTCAAGTGGGTTGATTTCGAGCCGCCCAGCGGCTTGACTGCCTGACCTCATGGCCAAAGAAAAATCCATCCCCGCCGAAGGCGTCGTCGTCGAAGTGCTTCCCGGCACGATGTTCCGCGTCAAATTGGCCAACGACAAAGTCGTCCTCGCCCACATCGGCGGCAAGATGCGCAAGCATTTCGTCCGCATCGTTCCGGGCGACAAAGTGCAGATGGAAATTTCTCCCTACGACCTGAGCAAGGCGCGGATCACTTACCGCGAGCGGTAAAAACAGGCCGCTACCGGTCGCACTCGCCCATCACGAAGTCGATGCTGCCGAGGATGGCCGGCACATCGCTGACATAATGGCCGGGCAGGAGAGAAGGCACGATGCTCAGATTGGCGAAACTGGGTGCGCGGATTTTCAGTCGATACGGCACCCCGCCGCCTTTGCTGTGGATGTAAAAACCCAGCTCGCCCTTGGGATTCTCCGCACCGAAGTAAACCTCGCCGGCCGGCGCATCGATGCCCTGCGTGGTGATGATGAACTGGTGGATAAGTTCCTCCATTTTGGTCATCACATCGGTTTTGGGCGGCAGGATGTTCTTCGGATCATTCACGTGGATCGGTCCGGACGGCATTTTGTCGAGCGCTTGGGTGAGGATGCGCGCGCTTTGCCGCATTTCTTCCATGCGCACCAGGTAACGGTCGAAGCAATCGCCGACCGAGCCGATCGGCACGTCGAAATCGTATTGCTCGTAGCTCAAATACGGATGGGCCTTGCGCAAGTCATGATCGACGCCGGACCCGCGCAGGTTCGGGCCGGTCAGGCCGTAGGCGATGGCGTCTTCCTTCTTGATCACCCCGACGTCCTTGGTGCGGTCGAGCCAGATCGGATTGCGGGTGAGAAGTTTGTCCACCTCGTCGAGACTCGGCAGCAACTCGTCGATGAACGCGCGCACCTGCTGGTCGAATCCCGGCGGCAAGTCCCGCGTCATCCCGCCGATCCGCGTGTAGGACGTGGTGAAGCGGGCACCAGTCAATTGCTCGGTCAGATTGTAAACCACCTCCCGGTGTTTGAAGGTGTAGAGGAAGACGGTCATCGCCCCGATGTCCATGGCGTAGGCCCCGATGCCGAGGAGGTGCGAGGAAATGCGGGCCAGTTCGCAGCAGACCACGCGGATCGCCTGGCCGCGCGGCGGCAATTCCCAGCCCATCAATTTTTCCACGGCGAGCGCGTAAGCCACGTTGTTGGCCAGCGGCGCGAGGTAATCCAGACGGTCCGTATAGGGCACGAACTGGTTGTATTGCATGTTCTCCGCGATCTTCTCGTCGCCGCGGTGCAGGTAACCGATGTCCGCGTCCGCCCTGGTGATCACCTCGCCGTCCAGCTCGAGCACAATGCGCAGCACGCCGTGCGTCGATGGGTGGGATGGACCCATGTTGATCGTCAGGGTCTCCCCGAGCAGTTCGCCCTGCTTGCGGGCCTCGGCTTCGGCCGCACGGGTGCGCGCGGCGGCATCAGGAGTCTCGAGAACAGTGGACATGACGCGAATTGTTACGTCTGGGAGGTGCTTTTGGCAACTTCCGGACGCTGCGCCAGCAGGGTCAGTCGCGGCCACCACCAGACAGTTTTTCCATCTTCCTCGGTCAGCCCGAACGCCGCCCGCGCCTCGCCGGGCGCCGCCGCCACGAGCTTGAGCACTTCCGCGCGGTTTGCCTCGGAGGTCCCCGCCGTGCGGAAATACCACTCAAGATCGGGTTGCTTGAAGGGATGGGTCGCGCACTGCAAAACCTCGAAACCGGCCTTCACCGCCAACTCGCTCCATGCAGCGCGCGACAAAAACCGTCCATGGCTCGGATCCCGCAATTTTTCCACGCGGTGCAACCATTCTCCGGCTGACGGTGCGTCGTCCGGCTCCGTGCCGTCGATGACAAGAAGGTATCCGTCCGGACGCAAAACGCGGAAAGATGCGCGCAAAAATTTCTCCACACTCGCGAAGTGGTGGCCCGCCACCCGGCAGGTGACCAAATTGAACACGCCATCGGCGTAGGGCAGGCTTTCCGCCGCATGCCGCCGCGTGCTCATGGCCAGTCCGAGTTCCGCGGCCAGCTTGCGCGTCTCGGTCAGCATGCCTTCCGAAATATCCGCTGCCGTTACCTTGATCCCGCGCCCGGCCAGATAAGCCGCCGTGTGTCCTGCTCCGGTTGCCACGTCGAGCGCGGGCGAAAGCTGCGCGGTCTCGATTCCATCCAGCGCCGCCGCCACGTCGGAAACATCGCGCAAGATGTGCCCGCTGCCGTAACACGCGGCTTGGCGGTCGAATTGCGCGCGAGAGACTCCGACCGCGCCGCTCATGAGGCCGCCGCCAACTCGTCTTCGACGCGCAACCGCAGTTGTCCGCAGGCCGCGTCGATATCGTGTCCTTTTTCGCGGCGGATGGTGGCCACCACGCCGCCGTCGCGCACGGCCCGGACAAATTCCTGCTGCCGCGCCTCGCTCGGGCGTTCCCAAGAAAGTCCCTCCACCGTGTTGTAGGGAATAAGGTTCACCTTGGCATCGAGCCGGCGGGCATGCGCTGCGAGCAAACGCGCCTGCTCCAGCGAGTCGTTGACCCCGGCGATGAGGATGTATTCGAAACCGAGCTTCTGTTTGCGCCGCGAAGTGAAATAAGCGCATGCTTCGAACAATTCTTTCAACGGATACTTCTTGTTCACCGGCATGATCTGCTCGCGCACCTCGTCGCTCGCGCCGTGCAGGGAAATGGCCAAACGCACCGGCACCGGATGATCGGCCAACTCGCGGATTTGCGGGACGAGCCCGCTGGTCGAGACCGTGATGTGCCGCGCGCCGATCTCGAAGCCCCACGGGGCATTGAGAATCTCGAGCGTGACCGAAAGATTTTTCCAATTGGCCAGAGGCTCGCCCATACCCATGAAAACGATGTTGTCCACCCGCTCGCCCGTGGCCTCTTCGGCCGCCATGACTTGCGCCGTGATTTCGCCCGCTGACAGGTTGCGCTTCCAGCCGCGCAGCCCGCTGGCACAGAACTTGCACGCGTAAGCGCATCCCACCTGGGTGGAGACGCATAGCGTTTTGCGACCGGACGTTTCCCCGTAGAGCGCGGGGGATGCCGGGATGAAGACGCTTTCGATGAATTGACCGTCGGGCAGGCGGAAAAGGAATTTGCGCGTCGTGTCCTTCGATCCGCTCAGACGCACCTGCTCGAGCTGTTGCGCGGGGAATTCCCGGGCCAACTCCGCGCGCAACTCCGCCGGCAGATCGGTCATGGCCCCGAAATCGCCGACCCGCTTTTCATGGACCCATTCCATGATCTGCCGCGCCCGGTAAGGCTTGTGCCCCAGCACGCCGAGCCGCCCGGTCAGCGACTCCATGGTTTCTCCCAAGAGCGAAGTCATGCCTGCACCATGCCATGGGGGGCCGCCGGAATCCAATGCAGGATGCCTTGACCCGCGACCCCGGAAATTTAACTTGGCGGCCATGCTTCTGCGCCGACTCGCCCCCCTAGCCCTCAGCGCCGCGCTGCTGGCCGGCTGCGAAACCACCACCGTCACCCGCGTCGACCCCGGAGTGGCCGCGGCTATCGCCGCCGAGGCGCCCGGGAACTATTTCATCGGCCGCCGCTACTACAAGAAGGACTACAAAATGTGGGGCTGGGTGCGTCGTCCGGGAGAGCCGTGGAAAAAGGGGCAACTCGTCATGCTCAACGAGAACAGCAAGCTCGCACCCGATCGCGCCGCCGGAACACTCGGCATCGACCACAACACCGAATACCGCCTCCAGGGCAACTTCACCGGCGGCAAAGTGTACGAACCGGCCAGCAACGGCTTCTATCCCGAATTCGTCCTCGCCGGCTACGAAGTGGGCTCCACCACCCCGCCCCTCATCTACCGCGACCGCCGCCAACTCGATCCGAAGGTCCGCATCCTCACGCCGCCGCTCTGAGCCCCGGCCTCCGTCCTGCCGCCCGGCCGCAAATATGCTTCTTGCCGACCATGGGAGCTCTCCCTAATTACCTCCTATGTCAAAAATACCCGCGCTCCTCGCCGCCACGGCCACCTCAATCCTCCTCGCCGGTTGCGGAGGCTCCGACCCCGATGCGGTCAAAGTCGGCATGAACATCGAAATGACCGGCGACATCCCCGCCGTCGGCGCCTCAAGCAAAAATGCGGCCGAACTTTACTTCGACCAGCTGAACGAAAAGGGCGGCGTCACCCTCGCGGACGGACCCAAAAAAGTCTCCCTCATCATCCGCGACAACGCGGCCAAAGCCGACCAGTCTGCCTCGGTCGCCCAGCAACTCATTTCCAGCCAAAACGTGGTCGCCATGATCGGTCCGAACTCCAGCGCTTGCGCCATCCCCGCCGGCGAAATCGCCGAGAGCCTCAAATGCGTCATGATCTCGC
>JBBECM010000011.1:0-8336 GCA_040881855.1 Chthoniobacterales bacterium
ACGCGCTCTTCCGTCATCCCGACATCGTCGCCCTGCGCGACGTGGCCGAGGAAGACCCGCGCGAAGTGGCCGCCTCGAAGCATCACCTCAGCTACATCGGATTGGATGGCAACATCGGCTGCATGGTCAATGGCGCCGGGTTGGCCATGGCCACGATGGACATCATCAAGCACCACGGCGGCGAACCGGCCAACTTCCTCGACGTTGGCGGCGGAGCGAGCGAGGAACAGGTGACCGAGGCGTTCAAGATTTTGCTCTCCGATGCCAAGGTCAAAGCCATCCTGGTCAACATCTTCGGCGGCATCATGAAGTGCGATGTCATTGCGCAGGGTATTCTCAATGCGGTCAAGTCGGTGCAGCTGGGCATCCCGCTGGTTGTCCGGCTCGAGGGCACGAACGTCGAGCAGGGCCGCAAGTTGCTCGCTGATTCCGGCCTGCCCATCGTCACTGCGACCGACCTCGACAGCGCGGCGAGTGAAATCGTCAAGTTGGCGGCGGCGAACTGAATTCTTAACCACGGATAACACAGATGACACGGATGGTTCAGAAATTCTCCTTATCAGTGGTATCCGTGTAATCAGTGGTTAAACCTCTTTCGCCCTAATTATCATGTCCGTCCTCGTCGATAAAAACACCCGCCTTGTTGTCCAGGGCATCACTGGAAAATCCGGTGCTTTCCACACGCGCAATTGCATGGAATACGGCACCAATGTGGTGGCCGGGGTCACGCCCGCGCGCGGCGGCGAGATGTTCGACGAGAAAGTCCCCGTCTTCGATACGGTGCACGAGGCGCGGGAGCAGACCGGTTGCAATGCGACCATGATTTTCGTCCCGCCGGAGTTCGCCGCGGACGCCATTTTGGAAGCGGCCGACGCCGGGGTGGAGTTGATCGTCTGTATCACGGAAGGCATTCCGGTCATGGACATGATGCGGGTCAAAGAGATGCTCCAGGACACGAAGTCCCGGCTGATCGGACCGAACTGTCCCGGCATCATCACACCGGGTCAGTGCAAGATCGGCATCATGCCGGGCTACATCCACCAGCCGGGTCATGTCGGCGTGGTCTCGCGTTCCGGCACACTGACTTACGAAGCGGTCTGGCAACTGACCAGCCGCGGGGTCGGCCAATCGACGTGCATCGGTATCGGTGGCGACCCGATCATCGGCACAACGACGCTCGACGCGGTGCAACTTTTCGCCGCCGACCCGGACACGCGCGGGATCATTTTGATCGGGGAAATCGGCGGCAGCGCCGAGGAAGAGGCTGCGGCGTGGCTGAAAGACAATTGCGACAAACCGGTGGCCGGTTTCATTGCCGGAGCCACCGCCCCGCCGGGCCGCCGCATGGGTCATGCCGGTGCGATCATTTCGGGCGGCAAAGGCACGGCCTCCGCCAAGAAAGACGCCCTGCGTGACGCCGGCATTGCCGTGGCCGAGACGCCCAGCACCATCGCCGACACCTTGTTGGCGGTGATGAAGTAGGCCGCGGCAAGCGTCCGTTTTACTCCGCGCAGTAGTGCAGGCTGATGCGGCGCATCTTTTCCTCTCCCTGCTGTGCCGTGTAGTGGACGAGGCGCAGGGAGACGAAGTTTTGCAGCCAGAGCCAGCCGCGCAGGGTGTGTTGCACGCCGTCGGCATCGCCGCGCTCGTCGGCGTAGAGGCGTCCGGGTCCGTATTTGCGGTCGGCTTGGGTTTTGATCGTGCGGACCCAGGAACCGACCCGGGCATCATCCCATCCCTCGCGGTCGTATTGCAGCTCCACCTCGCTGAGTCCGCCCTCCTCGAAATAAAACAGCGTGCGCTTGAGTCCCTCCTGCACGATGCCGTCGACCACCATGACCTCACGTTTGCCCGAGGTGCGTTCCTCCACGACTTTGGCTTTGGCATTGGTCACCACCGTGCGGATACGGTCCGGGGATTCGCCCCATTGCATGCCGAAGGGGGCTTTGATTTCCTGCTGCGCCCGGACCGGACCGGCGGAAAGCGCGACGGCCAGCACAAATAACTGGAAGGAGCGGAGCGGCATGGCGGTCGGGTTCTTTCCTATGTAACGCCGGATGGCCCCGCCAGGCAAACCCTGCGGCGGGAACCGCGCCTATTGACGGGTTGACCGGAGATAAATATTACCATAGAGTAATACTTTTTGAAAACGCTGCTTTTTCTCCTTGTGCTGGTCATGGTGTTTTTCGTGGTCAAGCGGGTCATGGCCGGTCCTTCGATCAGCCCGGCCGAGGCGGATGCCCGGGTCAAGGCGGGCACGGCGGTCTTGGTCGACGTGCGCGAGCCGGGTGAGTGGTCCGGCGGCGTGGCGGAACCGGCGCGGCTCTGTTCCCTCAGCGACCTGCGCGGGGACCGCGCGCAATGGAAGACGGTGCTGGAGGAGAACAAAGGCAAGGAATTCATTGTTTATTGTGCGAGCGGGGCGCGGTCGGGAATCGTGGCCGGCATGCTGCGCAAGGAAGGATTCGAGGCGGTGAATGCCGGCGGGTTCGGCGGCTGGCGTTCGGCCGGATTGCCGGTGCGGGTGCCGTGAATGGCCGGACTCTGTGCTTCCGCCATTCCCGGCCCGGCTGCGCCGGACGACCGCTACAAAGCGAGCAGGCGCTGCGCCTCGAGTTTGCGGTAGAAGCGCAAGGCCTCGATGGGACTGCCGAATTCGGATAGGTAGTAGAGCCCGTCTTTGTGGCGCGGGCCGGGATCGCGGATGAGGTATTCGTAACCTTGTTTGCCGACGATGACGACGAAGTGGGTGATGCCGTCGGGGAAGCGGAGGCGGACAATGACCGGGTTGCCGCGGAGCAGGTTCCAGTCGATGAGGAAGTGCGAGGCATCGTCCTCGTAAAGGTGCTCGGCGAGGACCGGGGGATACTCGGAAGCTTTTTCCCAGTAGAGCCAGCCGCGTTCGGTGAAGCCGCCATTATTCTGCAGGAATGCGTTGAGGCGACCCGGGTCGAGGTCGGATCCGTAGGAGGCGAGGACCATGGCGGCGGAAGCCACGGCGCAGCCTTCGGCGCCGAGCGAACCGCGGGTCGGTCCGAGCCGGTCGGAAGCCCAGCGGCGGTCGGCTTGGGCAAAGTGCGGGACATCGTTGAGCACGGTGCGGGGAAAATACAGTCCGCCGGAAGCGGGCAGCGGCGAAGCGGTGGTTTGCCAGACGCCGACCCAGCGCCAGCCGAAGAACCCGCCGAGGGCAAGGGCGGCGAGAAGCAGGAGGGCGATCGCGAGGAGGAAGGGGCGCACGTTGGGCAAGAAACGGAAAATCACCGCGGGGTCAATGGATTTCGTGCTTCCCGCCCGCAGGAAACGCGCCTTGCTGCGGGTCAGGGTGATGGCGATGGTAACCGCCTCGAAGATGAAGAAAGGAAAGTTCGTCCTCCTCTTGCATGCGCATCTGCCCTATGTGAGGCACCCGGAGCACGAGGACTTTCTCGAGGAGGACTGGTTTTACGAGGCGATCGCGGAGACTTATGTGCCGCTCTTGCGGACTTTCGAGCGGTTGGTTGCGGACGGTGCCCCGGTGCGTCTGACCATGTCGATCACCCCGACGCTGGCGGCCATGATGGAGGATCCTTTGCTGCAGGAGCGCGCGGCGCGGCATCTCGAGCGGTCCGTGGCGCTGGCCGCGAGCGAAGTGCGTCGCACGGCGGGTGAGGAAAAGCTCAATGCCCTGGCCCGTTTTTACCGCGACCGCTTCGGCGCGGCGCGGGATTATTTCGAGGCGCGCGGGCGGCGGTTGATCCCGGCTTTTCGTGAACTGCAGGACGCGGGGTTTCTTGAGATCATCACCTGTGCGGCGACGCACGGATTTCTGCCCCTGATGGCCGACTATCCGGAGGCGGTGCGCGCGCAGATCATGGTGGCCCGCGACTATCACACGAAATTGTTCGGCCGTCCGCCGGCGGGGATCTGGTTGCCGGAGTGCGCGTATTTCCCGGGGGTGGAAAACTATTTGCGCGAGGCTGATTTGAAATGGTTCGTGCTCGACGCGCACGGGCTGATGTTCGGACGCCCGCAACCGCGTTTCGCCATCCACGCGCCTTGCTACACGCCGGAGGGTCCGGCCGTTTTCGCGCGCGACCGCGACTCGAGCCGTCAGGTCTGGAGCCAGGAGGAAGGCTACCCGGGTGATCCGGCTTACCGCGATTTTTACCGGGATATCGGCTACGATCTGCCCCTGGATTATTTGCGTCCGTTCCTCGGGGCGGATGGACAGCGCAAATTCACCGGCCTGAAATACCATCGCATCACGGGACGGACGGGCGACAAGGAGGTTTACCATCGTCCGTGGGCCGAGGGCGCGGCGGACGCGCATGCGGCGGATTTCCTGGCATCCCGGCTGCGGCAATTCGAGCCTCTCTGCGCGGAGATGCCGCTCGATCCGTTGGTGGTCAGTCCTTATGACGCCGAATTGTTCGGGCACTGGTGGTTTGAAGGCCCGGAGTTCCTCGACCTTTTCCTGCGCAAAGCGGCTTACGACCAGACGCTTTTCGAGTTCACGACTCCTTCCGCCTATCTCGCGGCGAACGAAGTCCTGCAGGTTGTCCAACCCTGCGCGTCGAGTTGGGGCAACAAAGGTTATTGGGAAGTCTGGCTCGACCAGTCGAATGCGTGGATTTATCCGCATCTCCACGCCGCGGCGCGGCGCATGACGGAGATGGCGCGGCGTCATGCGCGCACGCGGACCCGTTGGAAAGAGGACACTTTGCAGCAGATGGCGCGGGAGTTGTTGCTGGCACAGTCGAGCGATTGGGCCTTTCTCCTGCGCACGGGCACGGCCAAGGACTATGCCGCGCGGCGGACCAGGGACCATCTGTTGCGGTTCAACCGGCTGCACGACATCCTGGCTGCCGGCCGGCCGGACAAGGATTTTCTCGCCGCCTGCCGGGAACGTGACAACATCTTCCCCGACCTCGAATGGCGATACTACATTTAGCCTTGGTCGTGGCCGTGGCGGCGGTCTCCGTCCGCGCGGAAGACCCCGTGACGGAAGCGCCGGTTTCGCGCGGTCCGGAAGTCCGTTTCGTCCCGCCGGGCGCATCGGGCACGGTCAGTCTCGGTCTCTATGACGCCAGTGGCCGTCTGGTCCGCGTGCTCTGCGACGAATGGACCTTCAACCGTTTCCGGATCGGACTGAACGGGCTTTCGACCGAGTGGGATGGCCTCGACGACCAAGGCCGGCCGGTCCCGGCGGGAACCTATGCCGCCCGGGGCTTTGTCGTCGGCGATGTGGAAGTGGCGGGCGAGGCGTTCCACTTCAACGACTGGATCGAGAGCGCCGATTCGCCGCGCATTGTCTCGATCGCCGCTCAGCAGCTGCTGTCCGGTGGGGATATCCTGCTCGCCGCGCGGATGGCCGGTGCGCAGGGGGCTTTGATCCGGTATTCGCCGGAGGGCGAGGCGCGCTGGCGCACGATGAAGAGCGAGTCGCGGACCCAAGCGGCTTCGGGCGCGCAATTGGCGGTCTCGGAAACAGCCGCGTTCCTCCTGCTCGACGGCAAGGTGCGTGCGGCGGGATTGGCCGACGGCGCGGAGATCGAATGGCCGGTCGAGGCGGCGGGGGTCATCGCTGTGGCGGCGCGGACTGATCGTCTGGCTCTGCTCGAGGCGGGGCGCGTGCGTTTCTACCGGATGCCGGACTTCGCCTCGCAGGGTGAGGCCACCGATTTTCCGGTGCCGTTGACTTCCTTGGCCCTGCTCGAGCAGGGCGCGGTGGCGGCCGGCGAGGACGGGTCGGTCTGGCGCTGGCAAGCCGGGTGGTCGACGGTGGAAATGCCTGCGGGGGCGAAAGTCCGCGGTGTTTCCCCCGGGCCGGGCAACACGTTTTGGATCCTCGAAGAGCGCGCCGACGGGTCCACCGGCGTGGCGCAATACAATCCGGACGAGGGGCGGTTGGCCGAGTGGTTCCCCCGGCCGGAGGACGGCCAGCTTGTTTCGGTCACGGGCACGACGGAGAAGGATTATTTCCTCGCCTTGCTGGCCGGCGAGGACACGCGGCGATCCGTGGCCATCCGGCGCAAAGAGGCAGGCGGATGGGAGTTTGTTTTCGACAAGAAGATCACGCGCTGTGCGGACTTCGGTTGGGCGGACGGGGTTTTGTCCGCCACATCGAACGCCTTGCCCGAAGAATTGACCATCGAGGTGGCGGAGAATCCCTTGGATGCCTCGGTGCCGCGGAGCCTCACCCTGCGGGCGGTGGCCGATGGCAGTGGCACGGGTTTGGCCACGACGGACGGATTGCCTTTGCTCCGCATCTCGGGTCAAGCGGGCTACGGCCGCGTCATGATGGTGGAAGGCAATACGCCGGCCACCGCGCGGTTTTTCCAGGGCGACGGGGCGAGTGTGGAGGAGTATTCGATGGCCAATCTGGCCGATATCACTGCCTTCGACGCGGGCACGATCGAGATGGCGGGCGAGCAGGAAGCGGGGACGGCGGCTGAAGAGGATGCCGGGGACTGAGTTGTCGCGGCACTCTGCGAGCGCCGCGACAAGGAGTGTAGACGCCTCAGGCTTTCAGTTCCTCGCCGGTGTTGGCATCGGTGATGATGAATTTCTCGCGATGCAAGGTCGGGTCGGGTTTGAAGGAGAGGCGTCCGCCGTATCGGCGTTCGATATCGACCAGCAGTTCCTCGTCCTCGGTGCGGAGGCGGTTGAGGAGATCGGGATTCACCACGATTTTGATCTCGTGGATGGTGTCGATGTTTTTGCGCATCACGCCGTGGAGGGCGCGTTGCAGCTCGACGCTCATGGTCATGGTGTTCTTGATCAGCCCACGTCCTTCGCAATACGGGCAGGGGTCGAATTGCGACATGCGCATGCTCTCGGCGGCGCGCTGGCGGGTCATTTCCATGAGCCCGAGCTGCGAAATGGGCAGGACATGGGTGCGGGCCTTGTCGCGCTTGAGGCGCTGGCGCATGAGCTGGTAGACGGCCTGCTGGTCCTTGCGCGATTTCATGTCGATGAAGTCGGCCACGATGAGTCCGCCGATGTTGCGCAGGCGCATCTGGCGGGCGATCTCGTCGGCCGCCTCGAGGTTGGTCTGCGCGATGGTGCGTTCGACATCCTTGCCGCCCTTGTTGCGCCCGGTGTTGACGTCGACCGAGATGAGGGCTTCGGTTTCATCGATGACGATATAGCCGCCGCAGGGGAGCCAGACCTGGCGGTGGAAGGCCTTCTCGATCTGCTTGTTGACGCCGTATTTGTCGAAGATGTGCTGTTCTTCCTGGTAGAATTGGATGCGTTTTTTCGAGCGCGGGGAGACTTGGGCGACCAATTCCTGCATGCGTTCGACCGAAGGGAGGTCATCGCAGATCACGGCGTCGACTTCCTCGGTGAGGAAGTCGCGCACGGTGCGCTCCACGAGGTCGGGCTCCTCGAAGAGCTGGTAGGGTGAGCGCTGCGACGCCATGTTTTTTTCGATATCGTTCCACCGTTCGAGGAGGAGGTGCAGGTCGCGGACAAAAAACCGCGAGCGCTGGCCGGCGCCGACCGTGCGGATGATGACGCCCATGCCGTCGGGAATTTCCAATTCGTTGAGAATTTTGCGCAGGCGCTCGCGTTCTTTCGGATCGTCGATCTTGCGCGAGATGCCGCACTGCGGGCTGTAGGGCATGAGGACGAGGTAGCGTCCGGGCATGCTGATATTGGTGGTAATGCGCGGGCCTTTGGTCCCGATGGGACCTTTGCTCACCTGCACCATGATATCCGAGCCGGGCGGGTAGATGGTCGGGATATCCTTGGCCGTGATATTCTTGGGCAGCTTCTTGTTGTTGGTGCGGCGCACCTCCTCGATGCCGCTGTCGAGGGCGGCGGGGATGGCGTCCCAGAAGTGGAGGAAAGCGTTCTTCTCGAAGCCGATGTCGACGAACATGGCCTTGAGGCCCTGCTCGATATTTTTGACGCGGCCCTTGTAAATCGAACCGACGATATTCCGGTCCGAGACGCGCTCGACATTGTATTCCTCGAGTTGCCCGTCCTCGAGCACGGCCACGCGTTTCTCGAGTTTTTCGGCACTGACGATGAGACGGGTGCCGCCACCGGATTTGGTGGGGAGGCCCAGGAGTTTTTTGACTTTTTCGATCATGGTTTAAACAGGTTGGTTGTTGGTCAGCGGCGCTGCGGCGAAGGTTTTTTCTCCTTCTTTGGGCCGAGGCCTCCGAAAATTCGCTGGAAGATGTTGGTTTTTTTTTGTGCGCGCGATGGGGGCGGCCACGCCGCCGCCGGACTGCGCGCCCTGCACGATGACAGCCACGGCGTAGCGTGGATTGTCATAAGGAGCAAAGGCGATGAACCACGTGTGGTTGTCTTTGACGCGTCCGCGCCAGAATTGCGCCGTGCCG